>JAYTTA010000455.1:0-4018 GCA_043745345.1 Acetobacteraceae bacterium
TGGTCGCCGGGATCGAGCTGGCGCCGCGGGAAGGCAAACCGACCGACCGCGCCATGGCGGTATTCCGCCGTTGCTTCGACGCCGGCGTGCTGATCCGAACAACCGGCGACATCGTCGCGCTGTCGCCGCCGCTGATCATCGAGAAGCCACATGTCGATCGCATCTTCGAGACGCTGAGCGACGCCATCCGAGCGGAGGCCGCGTGACATGATCAAGTCGATTTCCCTGCTGACCCGCCGGCCGGAGTTCTCGCGCGAAGAATTCGAAAAGCATTGGCTGGAAATTCATGCTCCGCTGGCGCACGCGGTAGCTGGCATCCGGCGCTACGTGCAGTCCCACATCACCGACGAGCGATCACGCCCCGACATCCCGACCACCGAAGTCGCTATCGACGGCATCGCTGAGCTGTGGTTCGACGATCTGGCGGCGATGGAACGGTCCAACGCGACGCCGGAAGCAAAGGCGTTGCACGCCGACGGGGCGTTGTTCATCGGGCAGATCAAGAGTTTTGTGGTGGAGGAGAAGGAGATCCTTCCCGCATGAGCGGCCGCGCTTATGGCGGCCGGCCGGCCAGACGTGACGGTCCTTCGCGGCGGCACCGACGGATGGCACAGACAAGGCTTGCCTCTGGACTGACGAACGGGCTTGGAGCGCCCCGCGCCTATTTCCCCTTGGAATACCCCATCGCACAAAACCCGCCACCCATGTACCGCTCGGCCACCGGATCTCCGCTGACCTTTCCCGCCAGCTGCCCCGCAAACGTGTCGGCGCTGTCGCGCGGCTCCCATTCAATGGCCGCACGGGTGTCGCGGCCCCACCAGGTCATGCGCTCGTTGGCAGACGCACCCCAGATCACGCCGGTACCGACCTTTTCAGCAAGGATGCAGCGCTCCACCAACCGGGCAAGGTCGGCATAGGACAGCCACGTCGCCAGCATCCTTGCATCGATTGGCTCGGGAAAGGCCGAGCCGATACGGATGAACACGCTTTCGACGCCGTGCTTGTGCCAGTACATCCGGCCCATCAGCTCGCCATAGGCTTTCGAAAGTCCGTAAAAACCGTCCGGCAGGAACGCGCAGTCGTCGTCGATCGTCTCGGTGCGCTCGTGAAAGCCGATCGAGTGGTTGGAGGAGGCGAACACCACACGCGCGTCCTCGCGGCGGGCGGCCTCATAGACGTGGTAAAGGCCGCTTATGTTGGGGCCGAGCACCTCCTCGAACGGCCGCTCCACCGACACGCCGCCAAAATGCAAGATAACGCCGCAGCCCTCAGCGCGGCGCAGCAGGCCGACGCCGTCGTTGAGGTCGAGTTTTTCGAAGTCGGCGCCGGGCGGCAGCGGGTCCGAAAACGGCGAAATATCGGACAGGCGCAACTTGAAGCCACGCGCCGCCAGCTCGCGGGCCAACATGCGGCCCAAGTTGCCGGAGGCGCCGGTGAGCAGGATCGGCTTTTGCTTGGCATCGGTCATGGCAGGCTCCTTGCGGGAACGGGGCGGGCGCGGCAGGCTCGATTTATGCGCACCATCGAAGACCATGTCCAAGCCCTCGAATCCGGCACGATCACCGCCCGCGCCTTGATCGAAAGCTGCATCGAACGAATCGAGGATGCGTCCGGCGAGGGCTCGCGCGTGTTCATCCGAACCTATGCCGCCCAGGCCCGCGCCATGGCTGACGCCACCGACCTACAGCGCCGCGCCAACCGTGCTCCAAGCCGATTCGCCGGCATCCCCTTGGCGGTCAAGGACCTGTTTGATATCGCCGGCGAGCCAACGCCGGCAGGTTCCGTCGTGCTGGCCAACGCACCTCCTGCGACAGCCTACGCGCCAGTGGTACAGCGTCTGCTGTGCATGGGCTTCATCCCGGTCGGTCGCGCCAACATGACCGAGTTCGCCTTCTCCGGCCTTGGCCTCAACCCGCATCACGGCACTCCGTCCAGCCCATGGGACCGGGCGTCGCGCCGCATCCCCGGCGGCAGTTCCTCGGGTTCCGGCGTCGCCATCGCCGACCGCATGGCGGTGGCAGCGCTCGGCACCGACACCGGCGGCTCCTGCCGCATCCCTGCGGCGTTCAACGGCGTGGTCGGCTACAAGCCCACCGCACGCCGGGTGCCGATCGAGGGTGTCCTACCCCTATCGCCGAGCCTCGATTCGGTCGGCCCACTGGCACCCAGCGTCGACTGCTGCGCCATCGTCGACGCGATCATCTCCGGCGGAATGCCAACCCCGATCGATCTGATGCCGCTCTCTGGCCTGCGCCTGGCCATCCCCGACAATTTCGGCTTCGACGGCATCGACGACACGGTGGCGGCGACATTCGACAACGCCATCGCACGGCTCAAGGTCGGCGGCGCGCGGATCGTGCGACGACAATTCGCCGCATTCGATGAAATCCCGGAGGTCAACGCCACTGGCGGGTTCGCGACGGCCGAAGCTTACGCCTGGCATCGCGCCCTGATCGCTGCAAAAGCGTCCGGCTACGATCCCCGCGTCCGCACCCGCATCGAGCGCGGCCGCCACCAATCGGCCGCCGACTATCTTGATCTGATCAACGCCCGCCGCCGAATAGTTGCCGGCTTCGACGCCGCAACCCGGGGCTACGACGCCCTGCTCCTGCCGACAGTGCCGATCGTCGCACCCCGTATCGCCGACCTGGACGGGGAAGAAGCCTACGCCCGCACCAATCAGCTGATCCTGCGCAACTGCGCGGTCGGGAACTTCCTCGACCGATGCGCCATCAGCCTGCCCTGCCATGCCGCGGGCGAGGCACCAGTTGGGCTGATGCTGATGGGCGAAACCATGGGCGACACAAGACTATTTGCCATCGCCGCCGCTGTGGAAGCGGCCCTGGCAGAAACTACCGGCCGGTCATGATCCTGTCGAACAGCTGCCGTACCGTCGGCACAAAACCGTTGGAATAGAACGGATCCGAGCCAAACCGATAGGCGTTATGGCCGCTGAACATCAGGTTGTTCTCCAACACTGCCGGATCGTCGCCGTGATGAGCGATGTCCTGCAAGGTCTTCTGAATGCAGAAGCTCCGCGGATCGGCTTTCTTGCCGTTGGTGAAGTCCGGCTCAAGCTGCGACCAATTGGAAAACCGGCACGTCGATAGGCAACCCATGCAGTTGACCTGATCCTCCAATATCTCGTGCGACTTCTCCAGCGTCACAAAGATCAGCGTCGAATCCGGCGTGCGCAGCGCCTGGGTAAAACCGGCGGCCTCCCACTGCCGGACATGCAACAGGTCGGGCGGGGTCAGGAACACCGTCCGCCGGCGCGCTCCGACTCCATATTCGGCCTGGTGGTCGCCCACCGCTTCCATCGTGTAGGCAACCTGGCGGTCGTTGCGGTCGCGTAGCTCGTGGATGAACTCGTTATTGACCGCAGACGAGTAAAAACCGGTCGGGCTGAACCGGTTCAGAAAAACGTCGCCTTCCCTCAGTTTAAGCAGCCGCTGCTTCCAGCCTTCGGCGATTGGGCTTTCCTGGGTCAGCAGCGGGCGGGTGCCGAACTGGAAGGCGATCGGGCCGAGTTCCGGATTGTCGATCCAGTCCTCCCACTCCTCCAGCCACCACACGCCGCCCGCCATTATAATCGGCGTAGCATCCAGTCCGAACGCTCGCATTTGCTGGCGCAACGCGGCCACCCGCGGATACGGGTTCTCCGGCTTGTCAGGATTCTCGCTGTTCGACAGCCCGTTATGGCCGCCGGCCAGCCATGGGTCCTCATAGACCACGCCGCCGAGCAGCCCGGCCGTCTTGTGGTAGGCACGCTTCCACAGTGCGGCGAACGCGCGTCCGGAGGAGATGATCGGGTAGTAGTGCACGTTGAACCGGGCCGCGATGTCAGACAGCCGATATGGCATGCCCGCACCGCAGGTGATGCCGTTGATCAGGCCCCTGCCGCGCTCCAGCACCTCGGTAATGATCCGCTCGGCGCCTCCCATCTCCCACAGGATGTTGGCATGGACGCGGCCCTGGGGCCCGGAGATGTCTCGCGCGCGCCGGGCCTGGATCAGCG
>JAYTTA010000456.1:0-4007 GCA_043745345.1 Acetobacteraceae bacterium
TGGCGTGAGCATCTCGCCGCTGCTGCGCCCAAAGTCGCAGACCACGCGTGACGGCCGGGTCTATGGCCAGGCGGGTATGCGCAAGCCGCCGTCGCCCGGCGGTATCGCGCGCCGACGCCGGCTGATCCAGGTGACAAAGATCCTGCTGCCGGTGGTGGCGCTGGCGCTGCTGGCAACGATCGCGCTATGGCCGGAAATCGACCGTGCCAAGGACCACAACCGGTTCGGCTTCGGCGCGCTGACCGGCGAGATCGACGGTGCGCGGCTGACCAACGCGCGCTACCGTGGCGTCGACGAGAACAATCGCCCCTACACCATCACCGCCGACGTGGCCCGTCAGGAAACCCCCGAGCGCGTCGAGCTTACCACGCCGATCGCCGACCTCACCGAGCGCGACGGCAGCTGGCTGATGGTACGCGCGAAGCACGGCACCTACCTGCAAAAGCTCGCCCAGCTTGATCTGCTGAACGACGTGGTGCTCTACCGCGACGATGGCCTGACCCTGAAGACCGCCACCGCCGCCGTCGACCTGCGCAACGGTGCCGCCGCCAGCGGCGTCACGGTGCACGCCGAGGGACCGTTCGGGACTCTTGATTCCGAAGGATTCATTCTCCTCGACAAGGGCACCTCGGTTCAGTTCGCCGGACCGGCGCGACTGGTGTTGAACGCCGCATCGGCCAAGAACAGCGGATCGGAACCGGCGAAGTGATGCGCACAAGGCTTGCCATCCTCATGCTGCTGGCGATCGGCATCGTCGCACCGGCGCGCGCGCAGCCGCTCGATCTGTCCCATGGTGGGCCGGTCACCGTCACCGCCCGCGACGGGATCGACTGGCAGCAGGAAAGCCGGGTGGTGATCGCGCGCGGCGATGCACGCGCAGTGCGCGAGAACGTCACCGTCACCGCCGACCGGCTGGTTGCGCACTACCGTCCCAAGGTCGATCCCGCGGCAGCAACACCTGTCGCCGTGAAGGCACCTGCGGCACCGGGTGGGCCAGGTGCAGCAGACAACGGCGGCAACGAGATCTTCCAGCTTGAGGCGTTCGGCAACGTCCGCATCTTCACGCCCACCGACGTCGCCACTGGCGATCACGCGGTCTACGATATGGACCAGGCGGTGCTGGTGCTGACCGGGCGCGACCTTAAACTGACCCGACCGGCCGAGGTGATCACAGCCCGCGACAGCCTGGAATACTGGTCGCAGCTGCATCACGCGGTGGCGCGCGGCAACGCCAAGGTCGTCACGGCGGACGGTCGCGAGGTCCGCGGTGATACGCTGGTCGCCTACACCGCGCCGCCCACCCAGCCCGACAATGCGCCCGCCGGGCCGGTGCCTGTCAAGCCGGTGCCGGCGAAGGCCGACGCCGCCAAGCCGGGTGACGATCCGCTTGCCGCCTCGGGCAAGATCGAAAAGGTCGAGGCCTTCGGCAACGTCACGGTGCGTACCGCCACCGACACCGTGACCGGCGACCGCGGGGTTTACGTGCCCGACACCGGCATCGCCCGGCTGGGCGGATCGGTGCACATCACGCGTGGCCAGAATCAGCTCAACGGCCAGGAGGCGGAGGTCGATCTCAAAACCGGCATCTCCCGCCTCACCGCCACAGGAAGCCGTGTGCAAGGCCTGGTGACGCCGAATGACGGCTCCACGCCCAAGACTCCGGCTGCTTCCCCGGCTACCTCCAATGCATCGGCGGCGACGAAAGGCCCAAAGCGATGAACGACATCGGCCCGCTCCAGGACGCCAAGGTGGGCTCGGAGTTGCGGCTGCTGCCCGGCGGGGGTGGCCTGGTCGCGACCGGTGTCGGCAAAACCTACCGCAAGCGCCCGGTGGTACGGAATGTCACCATCCGGCTTCGCCGCGGTGAGGCGGTCGGGCTGCTCGGCCCCAACGGCGCCGGCAAGACCACGACCTTCTACATGATTGTCGGGTTGGTGCGGCCCGATACCGGCTCGATCACACTCGACGGCGCCGACATCACCGGGCTGCCAATGTACAGGCGTGCCCGGCTCGGCATCGGCTATCTGCCGCAGGAGGCGAGCGTGTTCCGCGGTCTGACCGTCGAGCAGAACATCATGGCGGCGCTGGAGGTGACGGAGGCCGATCCGGATCGCCGCCGCGCCATGCTAGACGAGCTGCTGGCTGAGTTCGGCATCGCCCATCTGCGCCGCACCCCGGCCCTGGCGCTGTCGGGTGGCGAGCGCCGGCGGGTGGAGATCGCGCGCGCGCTGGCGACCCAACCCGGCTACATCCTGCTGGACGAGCCCCTGGCGGGGATCGACCCGATCGCGGTCGGCGAGATCCGCGACCTGGTGTCGCACCTCAAGCATCGCGGCATCGGCGTGCTGATCACCGACCATAACGTGCGGGAAACGCTGGAGATCATCGACCGTGCGTATATTCTTCATGACGGCCAGGTATTGATGGAGGGGCGGCCGCAGGAGGTGGTGGCGAATGCCGATGTGCGAAGGGTTTATCTTGGTGAGAAGTTCAGCCTCTGAGCATGGAGCTCCCCCTCCGCAGGCATTTCAACTGTCCAAAGTCGGAGGGCTAGCCTTTTGCAATCCCCTCACTTAAGGGATGCCGGTCCGGGGGTGCTACCCCCGGCGGGCCCAGGGCAAAGCCCTGGCCTTACTGTCTAGTCGCGATGTCGATCGGCCCCCGCCTAGACCTCCGCCAATCGCAGACCCTGGTCATGACGCCGCAGCTGCGTCAGGCAATCAAGCTGCTCCAGTTCACCAACCAGGAAGTCAACGCTTTCGTCGATGAGGAGCTGGAGCGCAATCCGCTGCTCGAGCGCGACGAACGCTCCGACCTGCCGAATGCCGAAAGGCCGTCGATCGACCAGGTCGCCCCGGCCGCGAACGTGGCAGATAGCGCCGACCATGCCGCCACCGACATGCTGTCGAACGAAGGCGCCGCGCCGCTCGACATCGATCCGGCGGCATTCGACCGGCCGGGCGGCCCGTCGGACGGGGAGGCATACTCGCATTCCGGCGCACAGATCGGCGAGGGCCGTGGCGGCGCACTCGATTTTTTCGGCGACGACCGCGGCATCGAGGACATCGCGGCGCAGCGTGTTTCTCTCCGCGACCATCTCGGCGAGCAACTGAGGCTGGGTTTCGACGACCCCGCCGACCGGCTGATCGGCGCCTATTTGATAGCGCTGCTGTGCCCGGCCGGCCGGCTGACCGCGGAGCCGGCGGCGATCGCCGCGGCGCTGGGCATCGCGCTGGACCGGGTCGAGGCGGTGCGGGCGAAAACGATGCGGTTCGATCCGGTCGGGCTGTTCGCGCGCAGTCTGGCCGAATGCCTGTCGGTGCAGCAGGCCGAGCGCAACCGGCTCGATCCGGCAATGGTGGCGCTGCTCGCCAACCTCGATCTGCTGGCGGCGCGCGACATGAAGCGTCTGATGGCAATCTGCGAGGTCGATGCCGCCGACCTCGCCGATATGATCGCCGAAATCCGCGCGCTCGATCCCAAGCCCGGCACACGGTTCGAGTCCGACCCGATGATCGCGGTCATCCCCGACGTGCTGATGCGCACCAATCCGGACGGCGAGTGGGTGTTGGAGCTAAATCCGGAAACCATGCCGCGCGTGCTGGTCAACCTGGGACTTTACACCACTGTGGTGGTGCGCGCCAAAAAAGCCGACCGCGGCTTCCTTCAGGAGCAGCTGCAGACCGCCAACTGGCTGGTCAAGTCGCTCCATCAACGCGCGCAGACGATCTTGAAGGTCTCAGCCGAGATCGTGCGCCAGCAGGATGCGTTCTTCCGCCTTGGCGTTGGGCATCTGCGGCCAATCATCCTGCGCGACATCGCGGCCGCGGTGGAAATGCATGAGAGCACCGTCAGCCGCGTGACCTCGAACAAATACATCGCTACCCCGCGCGGCGTGTTCGAGCTGAAATATTTCTTCACCACCGCGATCAACGCGGTCAACGGCGGCGAGGCGCATAGTTCGGAGGCGGTTCGCAGCCGAATCCGTGCGCTTGTCGGGATCGAGA
>JAYTTA010000457.1:0-4005 GCA_043745345.1 Acetobacteraceae bacterium
CCTTACGCCGACATTCCCTGGTTCTGGTCCGACCAGCACGGCGTCAACCTGCAGATTTCTGGGCTGCCCCACCTCGCCACCCGCACGATTGTGCGGCCCGGTGCCGACTGGCGCCACTTCGTCGCCGTCCACCTGCGGGACGACAACTCGGTGATCGGTGTCACCGCCGCCAACATGCCGCGCGACATCCGGGCCGGGACGGCGATGATCCAGTCCGGCCTGCCGGTCGATGCCGATGCGCTGGCGGATGCTCGCGCGACTTTATCTTCCCTTGTTCCACGAAAAACAGGCTAACTTCGCAAGGCGCATGACAGGGAAATGGCGATGAGCGGAACATCGGCTTCAGACGATCGGCTGCTGAAAATGCCGGAACGCGAGCTGGTCGACATGACCCACTTGCCGGCGATCGATGAGCTTTCGGAGACCGAGTTGCAGGCCATCGCCAAGCGCCTGCGCGCAATGCGGGATCGGGCGCAACGCATCGCCCGCCAGCAGCAGCGCGAGATT
Organism: Acetobacteraceae bacterium; assembly: GCA_043745345.1. Classification (GTDB taxonomy): domain Bacteria; phylum Pseudomonadota; class Alphaproteobacteria; order Acetobacterales; family Acetobacteraceae; genus PALSA-911. The sequence goes on from JAYTTA010000457.1 coordinate 508, forward strand.
CGCGGCAAGGCGGAACCTCGCGGCGCCACGGCGGCGCGAGACAACGCCGGCAGCGTCGGCAAGTCCGAGGTGCTAGCCGAGGCGCTGAGGCGGGTCAGTGCCGCATTGCGCAAGCGCCGCGCGCCAACCCAGGCGCAGATCGCCAAGAAGCTGATGGCACAGAAGCGGGCTAACGCCGCCAACGCGACCGGTCATCATCCCGGTCCCGGCCGCACCGCATCCGCCGGGATGAAGGCGAAAACAAGCAGCAAGCCGACCGTGACGATGGACCCCCGCGAGGTAGGGCGCGTGTCGCAGGCCGGAAAATCAGCGCAGGCCAGGCGCGACCGGGGCTGACCCGGCGCTGGCCTTCCGACGGCTCGCCCCCATATCAGCCCAGCGCTCAGCGTTGGGGTAATTTGACTTGTCCGATACGATACCGGCCCTAAAGCCTGCTAAGAAGCCGATAAACGTCCGCTCGCTGCGGCTGATCGCACCCTATTTACGCCCCTATCGCTGGCGCGTGCTGGGCGCCACAATGTCGCTGCTGATCGCCGCCAGCCTGGTGCTGGGGCTAGGCCAGGGCCTGCGCCATCTGATCGACAACGGGTTCGGCAACCGCAGCGTCGCGCAGCTCAACCAGGCCGCGGCGGCAATGTTCGGCGTCGTCGCGCTGCTGTCGGTGGCGACCTACTTCCGTTTCTACCTGGTGTCCTGGCTCGGTGAGCGGGTCGCCGCCGATTTGCGCCGCGACATCTTCAATCACGTCATCGCCCTGTCATCGGCGTTTTTTGAGACCGCACGCACCGGCGACATCCTGTCGCGCATGACCGCCGATATTTCGGTTCTGCAGGCGCTGGTCGGCTCGGCGCTGTCGATGTGGCTGCGCAACCTGCTGATGATGGCCGGCGCGCTCACCATGCTGGTCGTCACCAGCGCCAAGCTGGCCGGGCTCGTGCTAGTCGTGATCCCTCTCGTGGTGATCCCGATCATCCTGTTCGGCCGGCGGGAAAAACACTTCTCCCGCCAATCGCAGGACCGCATCGCCGACCTAGGCGCCTATGCCGAGGAAACCATCGGCGGCCTGCGTACCGTGCAGGCCTTCACCCACGAGGCGGTCGATCGCGCCCTCTTCTCCGACAAGGTCGAAAACTCGATGGCCGCCGCAGTCTCGCGCGTGCGGACGCGGGCCACGCTGATTCTGATCGTCATCCTGCTCGGCTTCGGCGCCATCACCTTCAGCCTGTGGGTTGGCGGCCAGGATGTCATTACCGGCCGCATCACCGGCGGCCAGCTCTCGGCGTTCGTGTTCTACGCCGTGCTGCTCGCCAGCGCCGGCGCCACCATGAGCGAGCTGTGGGGCGAGCTGCAACGCGCCGCCGCCGCCGCCGACCGGGTGATGGAGTTGCTGGCCGAGCAGCCAACCATCGCCGCGCCCAGCGTGCCGGTGCGCCTGCCCGAGTCCGCGACCGGCCATGTCTCGTTCGACAACGTCACCTTCCACTATCCGGCGCGCCCGAACACCTCCGCATTGGAGAAATTCAGCCTGACAGTCGAGCCGGGCGAGATGGTGGCGCTGGTCGGCCCCTCGGGCGCCGGCAAAACCACGGTCTTTCAGTTGCTGCTGCGGTTCTACGATCCGCAATCGGGCAGCGTGCGGCTGGACGGCGTCGATGTCGCGACCGCCGACCCGATCGATCTGCGCCGCCGCATCGGCCTGGTGGCACAGGATCCGACCATCTTCGGCACCACCGCGCGCGAGAACATCCGCTATGGTAGGCCGAACGCCACCGACGCCGAGGTCCGCGCCGCCGCCGAAGCGGCCGCCGCCGATTTCCTCGACGAGCTGCCGGAAGGCTACGACACCTTCCTTGGCGAAAAGGGCGTGCGGCTATCCGGCGGCCAGCGTCAGCGCATCGCCATCGCGCGCGCCATCCTGCGCGATCCGCCGGTGCTGCTGCTGGACGAGGCCACCAGCGCGCTCGATGCCGAGTCCGAACGCGCCGTGCAGCACGCGCTCGCAGTGCTCGCCAAGGACCGCACGACGCTGGTGATCGCGCATCGTCTGGCCACGGTGCGCCGCGCTGACCGGATCTTGGTGATCGACAAGGGCCAGGTGGTAGCCACAGGCACGCATGACGCGCTGGTGCGGGAAGGAGGGCTTTATTCCCGGCTGGCGGAGTTGCAGTTCAGCATGTGAGCGCTGAGGCCGAAGGCAAGAAAGTAAGGCTTGGGCTCTGCCCCTGACCCCGCCCGGGTAGCGCCCGAGAACGCATCCCTTAATAAAGGCGGTTCAAAGGGACGACTGCCCTTTGCGGATTTGGGCGTAGCAGGCAAAGGTTCGGACTGGCCTGCTTAGGCCAGTTGGAATGCCTGCGGAGGGAGAAGCCCAAGCTTTCTTGGGCACGGTGTAAGTCCCGAAGCAACAGCTGAACGGCATCAATTCAGGAAGATTTTACCCGGGTTCAAAATTCCGCGCGGGTCCAGCGCGGTTTTGATCGAGCGCATCACGGCCATCGCCTCGACCCCGTGCTCAACTTCCAGAAACTCGCGCTTGCCTAGCCCGACGCCGTGCTCGCCGCTGCAGGAACCGCCAAGTGCCAGGGCGCGGCCGACGATCTTCTTGTCGAGCTCCCAGGCCCGCGCGAGCCCGTCCGGCTCCGGCGGCACCAGGATCACCGTGTGGAAATTACCGTCGCCAACATGGCCGACCAGCGGCGCGGTCAGGCCCGACGCCAGGATATCCGCCTGTGCGCCAAGGATTGCCTCGGTCAGGCAAGAAATCGGCACGATGGCATCCGTGACCAAGCCGGCATGACCCGGCTTTAATGCCAATCCGGCCCAATAGGCATCGTGGCGGGCCTGCCAGAGGGAATTACGCTCGGTGGTGTCAGTCGCCCAGCGGAATTGCTGACCGCCGGCCGCGGTGGCGATCTCCTCCGACAGCGAGGCGGCTTCCTGAACCCCGGCTGGCGTGCCATGAAATTCGAAGAACAGGGTCGGCATCGCGGCCAATCCCTCCAGCTTCGAATAGGCGATGCAGGCCGCCATCTGGACCTCGTCCAGCAACTCGATTCGGGCCACCGGAATGCCCGCCTGCATGATGGCGATGACGCTCTCCACCGCCTCACCCAACGTCGGAAACTGACAGGTGGCGGCCGACTGCGCTTCCGGGATGCCGTGCAGCCGAAGCTGGATCTCGGTGATGATGCCGAGCGTGCCTTCGGAGCCGACGAATAGCCGGGTCAGATCATAGCCGGTTGAGGATTTCCGCGTCCGCCCGCCGGTGCGGATTACACGGCCATCGGCCAGGGCCACCGTCAGCCCCATCACGTTCTCCCGCATCGTGCCGTAGCGAACGGCGGTGGTGCCTGAGGCGCGCGTCGCCGACATGCCGCCGATGGTGCAGGCCGATGTGCCGGGATCGACCGGAAAAAACAGCCCCTGGTCGCGCAGATGGGTGTTCAGCTGATCCCGCGTGACGCCGGCCTGAACGCGGCAATCCATATCCGCCTGGCT
>JAYTTA010000458.1:0-15069 GCA_043745345.1 Acetobacteraceae bacterium
CAGACCCTTGGTGCGTTTAAGGCGCCGACAGCGGGTGCGCAGCGCCGACAGGGTAATTGCCGGCGTGTCGTCGATCTCGATCGGCAGCGAGGCGACCTCACGCGCGACCTGGACGAACTTGTCGAAATCGCGCTGGCCGATGTCGCCGCGGCGGATGCGGTCGCTCGAAATCCGCGCTTCCTCGCTGAGCAGACGGGTAGCGAGCTGTTCGGCACTCATTTCGAGGGAGAAGATCGCGACGGTGCCGCGCGGCTTGGCGTTTGGATCCTTATCCTGCGCGGCACGCACCAGCGCTTTGGCGGCGCCGAAGGCGATTTTTGTCGCCAGCGCGGTCTTACCCATGCCGGGGCGGCCGGCAACGATCAATAGGTCGGACGAGTGCATGCCACCGGTCTTGGCGTCCAGATCGCGCAGCCCGGTGGACAGCCCGGAGACGCCGCCCGGGTTCTGGAACGCCCGGTTGGCACCGTCGATGGCAATGGTCAGCGCGCGCTCGAAGGTGACAAAGCCCGAGCCGGTGGCGCCGTCCTTGGCAAGATCGAACAGCGACTGCTCGGCGAATTCGATCTGCTGGCGGCCATCAAGCTCGGCCTCGGCGCCGAACGCGTTGTTTACCACCGTCTCGCCGATATCGATCAGCTGACGCCGCAGCCAGCTGTCGTGGATCGCCTGTCCGTACTCGCCGGCGTTGATGATGCCAACCATGGCGGTCAGTAGTTGGGCTAGGTAGGCGACACCGCCGACCTCCTCCAGGATGCCGGAATGCTCGAACTCGCCTTTCAGCGTGATCGGATCGGCGAGCTGCCCGGCTTCGACGCGGCGCGAGATCGCCTGGTAGATGCGGCCGTTGATCGGATCCTGGAAGTGCTCGGGGGCGAGAAACTCGGACACACGCTCATAGGCGCGGTTGTTCGCTAACAGCGCGCCGAGCAACGCCTGCTCCGCCTGCATGTTCGAGGGCGGGAGGCGCTGCGAGAGGCCGAGAAGCGGGGGGTCGATGCTGTTCACATCGGCACATTAGCCTGTCCGGACGCTACGGGCACCTGTGGATAGCGGGGTACATGGGGGTTAGCTGCCCGGATTCTTCCCGCGTTGGTTAGAGCATGTGGCCGTGCTTGCCGGACGGGGTGGGGTGAACCAGTTCCACCGTCTGGGCGCCGTAGACCAACGCAATTTCGCGCTTGATATGGTCGTTGGTCCAATGCAGCCGGGGCGAGCCGTACTTCACTTCGCCGCGACCGCTGCTGAACTCAATCCCGCCGCCGACCTGGTAGACGGTGATGAACAGCTTTTCGTTGGCGCCGGCCACGGCGACGGCATCACAAAGGAATTTTTGGCGGGTCTCCGACATTTCTACCTCATTTATTGGGACTTGGAACGCTAACATCTTAGCACCGGAAGCAAATACTCACTATGAGCGCATGTGATATGCGCAAGGAGCAACCCAGACCTTGGCGCGACAACGGCAAACTTGCTACTCGCGAGTAAGCCGGTTCACACCTGATGTCCATACGCTGGCGTAAACTTTTCCGGATCGGCCTGGACCTGCCTCGATCCTGACACCTTATGGCCGAAGCATCGACAGGTTCGTTTGCGAGACAAGGGTTTCAGTGGCGTTCATAGGATAGGCAGATGCAGGCGTCGGATGGGCTGAGGCAGACAGGATACGTTTTGGTGGTGATCTTGCTGCTGCTGGCGTTGTTTTTCCTGCTCGTCGGCGATGGCGGAACCGCGGGAATTTTGGCGATTGCCAGCGCCGCGTTGATCGGCCTGATCGAATGGATCCGCTTCCGGCTGCCCCGCGTCTTTAGCCGCGATGATGCGAGTGCGCCGCGGGGCTGAATTTTCAGGCCGCCGCCAGCCGGAGTTCCATGGGCATTTCCAGCGCGACTACGATCGGGTGATGGTCTGACGCTTCCCGCGGCAGCACGGCGGTGGCAGTACAGCGAAGGCCGCGTACCATGCACCGGTCGATGCGCAGCGGCACGATGTCGACGGCGATGTGCGTGTGGCGGCGCGGCCCGACATCGCGAAACCCTGGCAGCAGGGTCGGCCCGACTAGGTTGAAGTCGCCGAGCACGGCGGCGTGGGCCGGTAACGAATGGGCTATGCGTCGGAGTTGACGCCGGTTGAGGATCTGGCCGTGCGACAGGTGTACGTTGGCTATGGCGAAGCTGCCTAGATCGACGATCTGAGCGACCCGCCTGAACATCGCGCCCGCCTGCAACGGCAACACCACCGGCGCGATCGAGAATGGCATGGCGCTCCAGGTCGCAAGGCCGTGGATGCGGCCGGGCAGCAGGTTGCGGGCATAGTAGCCGCCCACCAGGCGCGGCAGCGCGTCGATGCTGGGTGTCGCCTCCTGCATCAGCAGCAGATCAGGTCGTTCGCGGCGCACCAGGCGTGCAACATCCTCGATCGAGGCGCCGGTCAGGCGCAGCAGGTTCCAGCTGATGATCTTGGTCAAGGATCTGAATGCCTTACGTTTAGGTTTTCTGCGTGTCTTCGGGGCCCATGTAATACCCTTGTGACATGGAACAATGCACGGGCAGCGTTAAAACAGGTGGATAAACAACGATGCCGATCCGTGGTATCGCCGCATGATGAGCGCACGTACCCAACAACGCCCGGCGGCCGCGACTGGACGCATCTACGGCAGCATTCTTGAGACAATCGGTTCCACGCCGCTGGTACGGCTGCCACGATTGATCGCCGCCGAGAACCTCGTCGCCGACCTTTGCCTGAAGCTGGAGTTCTTCAATCCGCTTGGCTCGGTCAAGGACCGCATCGGCCTCGCCATGGTCGAGGCCGCCGAGCAGGCCGGCACCATCCACCCCGGCGTGACCACATTGGTTGAGCCGACATCCGGCAACACCGGCATCGCGCTCGCCTTCGTCGCCGCCGCCAAGGGCTACCGGCTGATCGTTGTGATGCCCGACGGCGCCTCGGTCGAGCGCCGCAAGATGATGCGGCTGATGGGCGCCGAGGTCGAGCAGACCCCCGCCCGGCTCGGCATGGCCGGCGCCATCGCGCGGGCGGGCGCAATCGTTGCAAAGACCCCGGGCGCCTGGATGGCGCGGCAGTTCGACAACGCGGCCAACCCCGACATCCACGAGGCGACGACAGCGGAGGAGATCTGGACCGATACCGCCGGGCGCGTGGACATCGTGATCGGCGGCATCGGCACCGGCGGCACCCTGACCGGCATCGCCCGCGCGTTGAAATCGCGCCGGCCTGGCTTGCAGGTGCTGGGTGTCGAGCCGACCGAGAGCGCCGTCCTGTCCGGCGACGATCCCGGTCAGCACTCGATCCAGGGCATCGGCGCCGGCTTCAAGCCGGCGGTGCTGGAACTTGAACGGCTGGACGGCATCCTGCGGGTGACCGAACGCGAGGCACTGGCCGCAGCGCGTCGGTGTGCGGCCGTCGAAGGACTGCCGATCGGTATTTCGTCGGGGGCCGTGCTGCACGCGGCGATCGAGCTTTCGCGCAAGCCGGAGAACGCGGGGAAGCTTGTCGTAGGAATCGCGGCGTCGTTTGCCGAGCGTTACCTTTCCACGGCGTTGTTTGCCGGGATGTAGCGAGGCCGGGCTCTGCTCCGGAAGCCATGTTAGACGACACAGTCGGCACCTCGGAAATATCAGAGGCCCAATAAACGAATCATTCGAGCAGTCTGAAATTGGACGGCAGTTTCAGGTCTGTCCGCCCGAATTCTCGGACCTGATGGATAATTTTCAGAGCGAGAGCCACGTCGTTCAGTTTGTAAGGTTTGGTCACGACAGCATCGCCTTCCGACTTCGTGAGCGTGCCGTCATTGCTGTTGCCGGTGGAAAAAAGGATGCCCGCCTGGGTAGTCGCCCGCAGGCGAACGCCTACTTCTGCGCCGTGTCCTCCATTGGCGAGACGAATGTCGATGATGGCAAAATCGGGCACCTGCAGTTCTGCCGAGGTCAGCGCCTCCTCCACCGTGCGAGCGATGCTGCTTACGCGATAGCCGCTTTTTTCCAGCGCTTCCTTTAGCATGTCGGCGATCGAGTAGTCATCTTCCACGACAAGCACACTAAGCATCGATAGCACCTCACGTAAGACCCAGACTTCTTTGCCGAAACGGGCGGTTGGGCTAATACGAACCAATCGAATATTGTTTTCCCGGGTAAACACCCAGGAGCGATGACGCCGATCACTATGCCGTGATATTGAAAGAAGGGCAAGCATATTGTCTACAAAGCCGAAGTTAGATTCCGAGCTTATTATCGAAAAGCTGCTGCGCCGAGAAAAAGCGCTGGGAGAATTCGGCACTTTTGCATTCAGGGAAACCGCGTTGCAGGCTATACTTAACGAAGCCGCACGGGTTTGCTCGGAATGCCTGGATGTTTCATTCAGCAAGATCTGCCGCTACGACGCGGAGAAGAACGACCTTCGTGTCGTCGCCGGCCATGGCTGGAAGCGGGGAGTGGTTGGCTACGCCATTTCGGTGGCAGATGAAACTTCACCGCAAGGGCGTGCGTTTACAACCGGTGAGCCACAGCTATGTTCGAACATAGAGGAGGCGAACATCTATAAACTACCCTTGTTCTATCCAGAGCACCATATTCTCTCAACGGTGGATGTTCTGGTTGCGGCCAAATCCGGCCGTCCGTTTGGCGTGCTTGAAGTAGACAGTCCGGACATCAATGCCTTCAGTGAGCATGACATCAACTTCCTTACCGGATTTGCCAATGTGCTCGCGGAAGCGGTCGCGACCTCGGAACGAGCGGACGCTTTGCGCCAGACGGTCGTGCACATGGCGCAACTCGTAGAGGACAAGGAAACATTGTCGCTGGAACTCCAGCACCGTGTCCGCAACAGCCTTCATCTGGTCTATGGCTTGCTGACCGCGGAGGTCAGCGACGAGCACGACGGGCGCAGCATCGAGGCTTTCAGGGCCATTGCCGCCAGAGTGATGGGTCTGGCGCATATATTCGACCATCTTCTTGGCGTCGGAATGAGCAAATTCATAGATTTCGGCGAGTATGTGGTCGCGCTGTGCCACAATCTTCCGGATCTGTATCAAGACATGAATGTCGCCCTGAAATGCGACGTACGGCCTGTACGCCTGGAATTGGATAAGGCTACCGCGTTGGGAGTTATCATAACCGAATTGGTCAGCAACGCCTACCTACACGCATTCCCCGATGGAAATGGTGGAATCTTGGTCACGTTGCGCCTGACATCGGACCGGGTGGTGCTGACTGTCAGCGACAACGGTATCGGCTTCAAGGAAACAGAGACCACTCGGCGTGGGATTGGATTGGTGAAGCGGTTGGTAAAGCAGCTGGACGGCGGTTTGAGCCATGAATCGGATAGCGGCAGCAAATGGACGGTCGTCGTGGCCATGGCTGAGGGCTCGCCCGTGGCGACGGCAGCGTAGGTCTCACAGCCGCAGCGTAAGCCGATCCCGAGGTTAGGCGAACCTTTGACAGGTCCGGATCATACCAGGGCTGACCTTTTCAGAGCCTCAGATCTTTTCAGAGCCCAAGATAAAACTTCCTGATCTGCTGGTTGTCGTTCAACGCCGCGGCGGAACTTCCCTCGAACACGATTTCACCATGCGCGATCAGGTAGCCGCGGTCGGCAATTCGAATGGCTTGCACGAAATTCTGCTCGGCCATCAGAACGGTCAGGTCGAGGTCGGCCTTCAGTCGGGCGATAGCGTCGATGGTGCTGCGGACCAGCAGCGGGGCAAGGCCGACCGAGGGTTCGTCGATCAGCAGCAGGCTAGGGTTGGACATCAGGGCACGGGCGAGGGCGAGCATCTGCTGCTCGCCACCGCTCATGCTGCCGGCGAGCTGTTTTCGCCGCTCGGCCAGGCGGGGGAAAGTGTCCAGGCAGAAGGCCAGGTTGCGCGCGATGTGCGGGCGGGCGGTGCTTCGGAATGCGCCCAACAGCAGGTTTTCGAGGACCGTCAGTTTTGGGAACAGCCGGCGGCCCTCGGGCACGAAAGCGATGCCGAGGCTGACGATGGCCTCGGTGCTGAGGCCGGCCAACTCGTGGCTGATCCCCTCATGTTGAAAAAGGATGCTGCCGGCGCTTGGGCGGATGATGCCGAGGATGCACTTCATCAGCGTGCTCTTGCCGTTGCCGTTGGTGCCGAGCAGGGCGACGGTCTGGCCGGACGGCACCGTCAGCGAGACGCCGTGCAGCACCCGCACGGCGCCGTAGCCGGCTTCGATCCCGGTCAGGGTCAGGCTACTCGCCAAGATAGGCGCGCTCCACTTCCGGCATTTTTACGACGCTGGCGGGCAGCCCGTCGGCTATCTTGTGGCCGGCGACAAGGACAACAAGCCGGTCGGAGAACTGCATCACGGCCCGCATGATGTGCTCGATCAAGATGATGGTGATGCCCTGTTGGTTCAGGCGCAGGAGGAGAAAAAGGATCTCATCGACCTCGCCGTGCGACAGGCCGGCCATGGCCTCGTCGGCGATCAGCAGGGTGGGTTCGGAGGCGAGGGCCCGGGCCAGCTCAAGCTTTCGCATCTCGATCTGGGTTAGGTCAGCCGGCATCTTGCCCGCGATCGGAGCGAGGCCGACGAGGTCGAGCAGTTCATTACACCTCGCGGCCAGGGCGGACGCCGCGAGCTTCTCGCCGGGCCGGGCGTTGACGGTGTAGAGCAACGGGATCCTGATGTTTTCGGCGACGGTCAGGCTGGCAAACGGGCGTGGCAGCTGGAAGCTGCGCGCCAGGCCGAGCCTGGTGCGGGCGTGGGCGGGCAGGCCATCGAGCCGGCAGCCGGCGAGGTGCACGCTGCCGCTGTCGTGGCGGAGCGTGCCGGACAGGCAGTTGACCAAAGTCGATTTGCCCGAGCCGTTGGGGCCGATCAAGCCGACGCGCTCGCCGGCGTGGATCTCGAGGTCGATGCCGCCGAGTGCGGTGAACCCACCAAAACGCTTTTTTACGCCGTTTACGGAAAGTAGCGTGGTCATCGCCGCTGTCCGCGTAGCAGTCCGAGCAACCCGTTGGGAGCGGCGATGACGAAGCCGACTAGCACCAGGCCGACGATCAGCAGGTTCAGCGCCGAGGAGATGGTCACGGTCGCGACCTGCTGCAGCGTGCCCAGCAGCACCGCGCCGATCACCGGGCCGATCCAACTGGCGGTGCCGCCGATCAGCGGCATGGCGATGGCGTTGACCGCGTAGGTCAGGCTGAAGCCGGAGGCCGGGTCGAGGTAGGTGACGTAGTAAGGTAGCGGTGCCCCGGCCATGCCCATGAAGGCGCCCGACAGGGTGGTGGCGAGCAGTTTCAGCCGCAGGGTCGGCACGCCGGAGGCCTCGGCAGCGGCCTCGTCGTCGCGTATGGCGGCGAAGCCGTAGCCGAGCCGGGAGTGCTCGATGCAGCGCGCGGTGAACACGGCGACCACCGTCAGCGCCAGCATGACCAGGAACAAGTACTCGATGTAATCGATCGTGAAGAAGGCGGTCGCGCGCGGACGGATGATATAGGCGCCGCGCGAGCCGCCGACAAAACTCCAGTTGATGATGAAGGTCTGCACCACGACGGCGAGGGCTAAGGTCGCGATCGAGAAGAACGCGCCGCGCAGCCGCAGCGTAAGGTAGCCCATGAGCAACCCGACCGCGCCGGACACCACGCCGCCGATCAGGATCAGCACCGGGACAGGCATCGGAAACAGCTTGTGGATGGCGACGCTGCTGTAGGCGCCCATCGCCAGGAACGCGGCGGTGCCGAAATTCACGTAGCCGACATAGCCGCCAAGGATATTCCAGGCTGTGGCGAGCACGATGTATTGCAGCACGACGTAGCCGGCGAAGAACACGTAGGAATTGCCGACGTACTTCGCCGCTCCGAACACGGCGGCCGCGGTAACGATGGCCAGCGCCAGGAACGGCAGGTTGCGCATGTCAGCGGCCAAACAGGCCGGCGGGGCGGACCGCGAGGGTGAGGAGTAAGAAACCAAACGCCACCGCGGGCGTCCAAGAGGGGCCATAGAACGTCGCGGTAAGGCTCTCGACGATGCCGAGCACCAGGGCCGCCGCCACAGTTCCCGAAAAGCTGCCAAGCCCGCCCATGACACAGATAGAAAACACGCGGCCGATGTAGTCGCGCGCGATCGACGGCTCGACCGGCTGGATGATGATCAGGATGGCCCCGGCGATCGAGGCGGTGGCGATCGACAGGCCGAAGGCGATGCGCTTGATGCGGATCGGGTCGGCGCCCATCAGCCGTAGCGCCATCGGGTCCTGCGCCACGGCAAGGATGGCCCGGCCGGTGAAGCTGCGCGCCAAGTACAGTTGCAACGCGCCAATGGTGGCAAGCGAAACCACGAACGGCACCAAAAGCCGGAGCGGCAGGTCAAGCGCGCCCAGATGGAGGCTGGGGCCGATATAAGGAGCGTCGACCAGTCGGTAATCGACGCCGAACACGAGGACAAGGCCGATCTCGATGATGAACATCAGGCCGAAGAAGAACGCCAGCCCGCGCAATGCATCGTTGCCGCGGCGCTCGAACGACAAATGGTAGATCTGGTAGATCGCCATGCCCAAGCCATAAAACGCCGGCAGGGCGATCAGGCTGGCCAGGATCGGATCGATGCCGAAGACAGAATTGGCGATGTAGGCAACGTAGGCGCCCAGGATGATGAAGGCGGGATGGGCAATGTTGACGATGTCCAACATGCCGAACGAAATCGTGACCCCGATCGTAACCGCCGCGTAAAAGCCGCCCAGCAACAGGCCGGATACGATGGCGTTGCCGAACAAATCCACTCGTTTCCCCTTTTGGCGTACTTTGGGGGCAAAGTGGCAGGAAGGCCAGGGGTTCTGCCCCTGGGCCCCGCTAAGGGACTAGTCCCTAAGAACCCATTCCTCTGGACGTCAGGTTAAGCCAGAGCGAAATCCGTCCGATGTGAATCGTAGGGAATTCCCCGACGCGGCCACGATGTCATTCACCATACCTGCTGGGCAGGGGGCCAGCAGGTATGGGCAAGCCGCTTTCCGTCGACCGTCGATCCAGGCTGGTTTCCGCGGTTGCTGGCGGGCCGTCGCGGCGCGCAGCAGCGGAGCGTTTCGGTGTCTCTGACGCGAGCTGTTCGCTGGGTTGCTGCCTCCAACCGCACGGGGATAATCGACCTCAAGCTCCAGGGCGGAGACACCCGCTCCCATCACATTGAGGCCTTCTGCTCGGTGATCCTCGCTGCGATCGAAGCGCAGAAGGACGTCTCGCTTGTGGAGCTGGCAGACCTGCTGCTAACGCGCCACGGCGCGTCGTTCGCGGCCAGCACGGTGCGGCGATTTCTTCATCTGCACGCGATGACCTTCAAAAGAAACAGCGCACGCTGCCGAGCAGGAACGGCCAGACGTTGCAGCAAGACGCAGTGCCTGGTTCGCGGCCCAATCCGATCTTGACCCCAAGCATCTGGTCTTTATCGACGAGACCGGAGCGTCCACCAAGATGGCCATGCTGCGCGGTAGAGCCCGGCGCGGCCAACGATGCCGGGCTGTCGTGCCCCACCGGCACTGGAAGACCACGACCTTCACCGGCGCCTTGCGGTTGGGCGGCATGACCGCGCCGATGGTGCTCGATGGCCTAATGAACCGGGCAGCCTCCCAGGCCTACATCAAGCAGGTGCTGGTGCCAACATTGCGCCGAGGCGACACCGTCATCACGAATAATCTGCCTGCCCACAAGGACAGCGACGTGCGCCGTGCCATCGAGGGGGCAGGGGCATGCCTCTGCTACCTTCCGCCGTATTCGCCAGACTTTAAGCCGATCGAGAACGCCTTCTCCAAGCTCAAGGCCATCCTGCGCAGGCCGCCGCGCGTACTGTCGACCATCTCTGGGACGTCATCCTTGACGCATTGCCGATGGTCACCCCAGAAGAGTGCGCAAACTATTTCACCGCCGCCGGATATGAGCCGGATTGATCGGATACTGCTCTGACTCGCACCAGGACCTTACCGAAGTTCTTGCCATCCAGCATGGACATCAGCGCCTGCGGCGCGTTCTCCAGACCCTCGGTGATGTCCTCACGGAATTTCAGCTTGCCCTCGCGCAGCCATTGCAGCGTGTTGGCAAAAAATTCCTCGCGCATGTAGTTGTAGTCGCTGGAGATGAAGCCGCGAAAACTCAGGCGTTTGGACAGGATGGCGCGCATCAGCTCAGGCACCTGGTTAGGGCCATCTGGGACTTGCGTCGCAGTGTACTGGCTTATCAAACCGCAGACCGGAATGCGGGCGAAGTCGTTCAACAGCGGAAACACGCCCTCGAACACCGGGCCGCCGACATTTTCGAAATACACGTCGATGCCGTCAGGGCAGGCGGCTTTTAACTGTGCCGCGAAATCCGGCGCGTGATGGTCGATGCAGGCGTCGAAGCCGAGTTCGCCCACGACGAAGGTGCATTTCTCAGACCCACCGGCGATGCCGACGGCGTGCGCGCCCTTGATGCGGGCGTACTGGCCGACCAGGCTGCCGACGCCGCCGGATGCTGCAGCGACCACGACGGTTTCTCCCGATTTCGGCTTGCCGATGTCGAGCAACCCGGCATAGGCGGTGAGCCCGTTGCCGCCGAGCACGTTGAGCGACAGGGATGACGGACCCCACGCCGGATCGATCTTCTGCGCCGCGGCGCCGGACAGGACAGAATACTCCTGCCAGTTGCCAAGGCCGAGCGCGATGTCGCCGGGCTTGAAATTCGGGTGGTTGGAGCTGACGACCTCACCGACCGTGCCGCCGACCATGACCTCGCCGATGCCGACCGGCGGCGCGTAGGATTTCTCCGGCCGCATCCGCCAGAACATGTACGGCGCCAGCGACAGCCAGATGTTGCGGGTGACGATCTCGCCAGGGCCGGGCTCCGGCACCTCGACGGATTCCAACCGAAAATTGGCCGGGCCCGGCCGCCCATCGGGCCTGGCTGCGAGCACGATGCGACGGTTGGTCTTGATGTTGGACATGGGATTTCTACTGCTTCAACAATGGCGCCACGACGGCTTGCGGCGACATAAGCAGGCTTTGCATCAGCCCGGCAACATTGTCCGGTAGCCCGACGATGGTGCTCGGCAGCTTGCCGTCGGTCTTGCCCGCCAAGGCGCAAAGCGCCTCGGCGGCGGCGGGCTGCTGGAGCTCCGCGACGTAGCGGCGGTCGATCGCGTCCTGAATCTGCTTCGAGAAGGTGAAGGTCCCGGCCCAGCCGAGATAGCCGACCGTTAGGCCGTACTCGATGAAGAAGGCCTCCGATTTCTGCGTGATGGTCGCGAGCATGGTCGAGGTCTCGCTGTTGACCAGATCCATCGGGCGGATGTTGATCTCGTTTCAGACCAGCGCCTGGACCTTGCCGCAGCCGACCGTGTCCATCACCTCGATCAGGGTGCGGCCGTATTAGACCGAGGTGAAGATCATGCGCGAGTAGGTGCGGTCCCCGGCCGGCGGCTTGACATCGAAACGGTAGTGGAACGTGGCCGCGTCGTGCGCTGAGGTGCCGCGGTTAGTGGCCTTGGTCCATTCGCGGTTGAACGGCGTTCGATGAGGCAATGAGACGGCGGGCGGCGGCGAACCACAGCCAGACCAGGAAGGCGGCCAGGAGCAGGCCGGGGATAGCGACGCGGCCGGCGAAGCCGACGCCGTAGGTGGCGGTGAGATAGGACACGTCGCTGTTTTCGAACTGGAGCCGCGCGGTCTCGGCCGCGAGTAGGGAGTTGACGACGGCAAAGGTCAGGATCGAGGCAACGATGCGCCAGGCGGGACTTTTCGGCGTAGACTCATTCACGGCGGATTTCCTGCTATCAATTATTGCGGATGAGGAGAAAATCCGGCGTGAAGGTCATGCTGTGGTTTTGAGTGGCGTTCACGGCACACGTCTAATAAACCACGTTGACTGTAGTTTATATAGGAGGCAGGTTTGGCAGCGGACTTCAGTGACTCCGCCGAGGATTTGGCAATGGACGGGCATGGCGAAAGCCTGATGCGAGCGCGGGAAGGGGATGTTTCGGACCGTGCGATCGCTGTCGTGGCTGCGGCAGCCGCTAGACACGACCGCGATGGCAGCTTTCCGCATGACAGCCTGGCGGCGCTGGGATCGGCGGGGCTGCTTGGGCTTGGCGTGCCCCGGGCGCTTGGCGGCGTGGAAGCGGAGCTTGGCGAGGCGTGCGGGTGGATCACCCGGATCGGCCGGGCCTGCGCCTCGACCGCGCTGATCGCCGGTATGCAGACCACGCATCAGCGCGCGGTGGCGCATAGCGCGCGCTGGCCGGCGCATTTGCGCGAACGGGTGGGGTGTGATGCTGTTGCAACGGGAGCCTTGCTCAACGCGTTGCGGGTCGAACCCAACCTCGGCACCCCGGCGCGCGGCGGCCTGCCGGAAACCACGGCGCGGCGGACGGCGGACGGCTGGCGGCTATCGGGGCACAAGATATATTCGACCGGCTCGCCGGGGCTGACCTGGATGATGGTGTGGGCGCGGACCGACGAAGCCCAGCCGCGGGTCGGGCAGTTCCTGGTGTCGGCGCGCGCCGACGGGGTGCGGATACTGGATACGTGGGATCAGATGGGGCTGCGCGCCTCAGGCAGCCACGACGTGATCTTTTCCGATGTTTCTCTGCCCACCGATCACGCGGCGGACATCAGGCAGCCGGCGGAGTGGGCCGAGCGCGATCCGATTTCGGTAGCGTGGAACGCGCTGTTGGTCTGCGCCGTGTATCACGGCGTGGCGCTGGCAGGCCGGGACTGGCTGCTTGGGTTCCTGCACTCCCGGGTGCCTGCCAATCTTGGCCGGTCGCTGGCGACGCTGCCGCGGATGCAGGAGGCGGTCGGCGCGATTGATTCTCGGTTGCTGGTCAACGACCGGCTGATGGCGGGTGCCGCGGCCGAGGTCGATGCCGGGAGGATGCCTGACACCAATATGATCAATCTGATCAAGACGGTGGTTTCCGACAACGCCATAGCTGCGGTCGAGCAGGCGGTACAGCTTGCCGGCAACCACGCGCTGGCGCGGTCCAATCCGCTCGAACGGCATCTGCGCGACGTGCTGTGCGCGCGCATCCACACGCCGCAACCCGACATGGCCTATGGTGCCGCCGGACGCGCGGCGCTCGGTCTTTAGAAGGAGCTTCTGCATGGGCGAAATTGAATTTATCGGTATGATTCATCACCGCGAGCAGTCGGAGATCCATCCGCCGAAAGCCGGCCTGGTGCTCGATCGCGGATATATCCGGGAGTTCGCGCAGGCGGCCGAGACCGCGGGGTTCGACCGCGTGCTGGTCGGCTACCATTCTGACGCGCCGGATGGGTTCATGGTCGCAGCGGCAGCGGCGGCACAAACGGAAAAATTGGGCTTCCTGGTCGCGCACCGGCCCGGATTCGTGGCGCCTACCGTGGCCGCGAGGAAATTCAACTCGCTGGATCAGATCACCGGCGGGCGCGCCGCGATCCACGTCATCTCCGGCGGCGACGACGTCGATCAGCGGCGCGACGGCGACTACCTCGACAAGACCGAGCGCTATGCCCGCACCGACGAGTATGTCGGCATACTGAAGCGGGTATGGACCGAAGCCGGGCCGATCAGCCATGAGGGGAAATACTACAAATTCGAAAACGCCTCGACCGCGGTGCGCTCGGTGCAAAGCCCGCGCATCCCGATCTATTTTGGTGGCGCCTCCGAAGCCGCAGTGGGCGTCGCGGGCAAGCATGCCGACGTGTTTGCCCTGTGGGGCGAGACTCTGGCGCAGGTCCGCGAAATCACCTCCCGCGTCCGCGCCGAAGCCGCGAAACACAACCGCGACGTCAAATTCAGCCTGTCGTTCCGCCCGATCCTGGCCGCCACCGAGGATGAAGCCTGGGCGCGCGCCGACCGCATCAAGCACGAAATCCTGCGCATCCGCGGCGAAGCAGCGCTGGGTCCCGCGGTGCTGTCGCCGGCCAACGAGGGCTCTCGCAGGCTGCTTGAAGCTGCCGCCGCCGGGGAGCGGCTCGACCGTCGGCTATGGACCGGCGCCGCGCTGGCGACCGGAGCGCGCGGCAACACCACCAGCCTGGTCGGCACGCCCGAGCAGGTCGCCGAGTCCTTTCTTGAATACTATGACCTTGGCGTCACGACGTTCCTGATCCGTGGCTTCGATCCGTTGCCCGACGCGATCGAATACGGCCGCGACCTGGTGCCCGCGACCAGGCGGTTGCTCTCCGAACGGCTCGCCATCCGCAGCGCCGCCGAATGACTTTTCCCCCCACCCGTCGACAGGTGCTGGCCAGCGCTGCGGCACTTGCCGCGCCGGCCTTCATTCAGACGGCGCGGGCGTCGGAGGGGTTGCGGATGGGCGACCAGCGCGGCAACGTGCAGGCGGTGATGCAGGCTGCCAGCGTGCTTTCGGACCTGCCGTACGAACTCACCTGGAGCGAGTTCGCCGCCGCCGCGCCGCTGATCGAGGCGCTGAACGCCGGTGCGGTCGATGGTGGCATCGTCGGCGACGCGCCGTTCACCTTCGGCTTCGCTGCCGGCGTCAAGATGAAGGCAATTGCGCCGCTGCGGGCCTCGATGGAGGGCACCGCGATCCTGGTCAAAAGCGACAGCCCGGCGCACGCGCTTTCCGACCTGGCCGGCAAGCGGGTTGCCACCGGCCGCGGCTCGGTCGGGCATTTTCTGGTGTTGATGGCGCTGCGCCGTGCCGGGCTTGATGCCTCGGCGGTGCAACTAACCTTCCTACAGCCGGCTGATGCCAAAGCGGCGCTGCTATCCGGCTCGGTCGATGCGTGGGCGACGTGGGAGCCGTATACGTCTCAGCTGGAGCTGCTCAACCATGGCCGGCAGGTAGTCAACGGCGTTGGGCTGACGCCGGGTCTGAGCTACCAGGTCGCCTCCGACGCGGCGATCGCCGGCAAGCGGGCGATGCTGGAGGATTTCGTCGCCCGCATGGCGAAGGCGCGGGTCTGGGCCAGCCAGCACCCGGAGGAATATGCAGTGTTCTGGGCCAAGCTGATGAATTTTCCGGAAGCGGTACCGCGCCAGTGGTTCAGCCGCACCCGACAGGCGATCATCCCGGCCGACGAGGCGGTGTTCCGCGACGAGCAGCTGGTGATCGACGTCTA
>JAYTTA010000459.1:0-3956 GCA_043745345.1 Acetobacteraceae bacterium
GTCACGATCCGGCGTCTCGATCGTGGCCTGGCCCGCCGCCGCCGCGGTACCGTCGGCAAATCGTAGGCCCGGGCTGATGGTGACGACATACCGCGTGCCCCAGCCCAGCCCATCGGCGCATAGTCGCTCGCCCACGACGCTCACCGCTGGGGCGATCGCGGGGAAGAAGGAGAGGAAGTCGCCCGGATGGCTGTCTTCGCCATCCGCCAATCGGCTGGGGAAGCCGATGCAGCCGCGGATTGCGGTATCGGTCGCCTCGATCGTGGTGGGCAATTCCACCGGCTGCGCCCGGGTCAGGGCTGTCGAGGCGAGCAGGACGGCGACGGTGAGACGGATCAACATGGTCGGGTTTCCTTGTCCAACGGCGTTATGGGCGGAGGTTACTCGGCGGTCTGGGCGGTGCCCCAGTCGACGCGGCGGGTGGCGGCCATCAGCACCGAAAGGATGGCAAACAGCGCGACCGTGCCGGCCAGCAGGGCATAGCTGTCAAGGTTCAGGACGACGTAGATAAAGCAGAACAGCGCCCCCAGCACGCCGGCAAACACTGCCGCGAGCCGCGCCCGCCCGATCACCGACAGCGTGTACAGCGACGCCTGACCCACCACGGCGGTGGCGCCCAACGCATAGGCGGCAGTGAAGCCCAGCGGCTCGGCAATCGAGATCAGCAGCAGCGCAAACAGCGACACCGACAGACCGACCAGCCCGTATTGCACGAGATGAATCCGCACGCGGGACAGCGCCTCGAACAGAAACAGCGTGAGATAGGCCAGGGCGAGGAAGAACACGCCGTACTTCGCCGCCCGATCGACCATGGCGTAGGTCGGCACGGCCTCCTGCAGTCCGACGCTCGGGTTCGCCTCGCCTTGCCACGGGTTAGCCGAGCAGCTCGCCTGGTTGGTCCAACCGGCCAGTGACGGCGCACCCGGAATATCCCACCGCGCGTCGAACCCGGCTGGCCCGGCGGTGTAGCCGACCGGGAGATTGGTGCCGCGAAAGCCGGGGGTGGGCCAGGCCGACGTGACATGCAGCGTCGTTCGGCGGGCCGAAAGCGCGGTAGTGAAAACCTGCGTGCCCCGAAGCGTCAGCGCGGCCTTGAACGGGATGACGGTGCCGGGGGCCGGCTGCTCAGTGAGGTTTGCCGGCGGCGTGACCAGCGACCCGGCGTCACAGAAACCTGTCATGTCCGGCTGAAGTGCGACAATGGACCCGTTCCACTCCATGGTCTGGTCCGGCTGCATGCCGCGCAGATCGCTGGTGCCAATCACGATCCGGGCGCCCGCCCAGTCGATTTCGGGTTCACCCGGGATAGTCGGCAAAGACGGTATGGTCAGAACGCCGCTCATCTGCACGGCGGCCGTGTAGACCGTTGCCTCAAACAGTCCTCGCCGGCGCCTTTGTGGGTCTAGCGTGACGGTGACATCCAGGTTCGACGCGGCCAGGCGCAAAACGCGCTGTGCCCGCCCACCTGAATGCAACACCGGCCCGACGGAATAGGGCACCACCAGCACCGGCCCGCCGACAACCTGCTCCGGCCCCCAACCGCTGCGGAACGTGGCCAGTACGTCAGATAGCCGGCTCTCCCGCTCGTGAATCAGCCCGCTCGTCAGCGCTTGCGGGATTAGCATGGCGACGAACACGCCGATGACGCCGAGTATTTTGGCCGCTGGGCCACGGCGCCAATCGGATGGCACCACCGTACCAGTGTGTTCTTCGGACATGCCGCCACCCCCCGTTATGTGCGGGCATGCTTATGCGGTGCGCGCGTGCAACGGCGATGGTCGCGGGTGGGAAAAGCGGTGGCATTCCCGTGCAAATCCGGTGCAGATAAGGGCATGAGCCGTGTGCTGATCGTCGATGATGACCCCGCCATACGCGCGATCGTACGCATCGCGCTCGGCCGGGACGGGTTCGAGACGGCGGAGGCAACGGATGGTGCCGGCGCCCTGATTTCATGCGCGGATACGGCGCCGGACGTGGTGGTGCTGGACGTCATGATGCCGGGCATGGACGGTGCCGAGGTGTGCCGGACATTGCGCCAACGCGGCGGTACGCTCGGTGCAGTGCCGATCCTGTTTCTGTCGTCGCGCGATGCCGAGGTGGACCGGATCGTGGGTCTGGAGATCGGCGGCGATGACTATTTGACCAAGCCGTTCTCACCGCGGGAGTTGGTGGCGCGCGTGCGTGCCCTCCTGCGCCGGGCCAGCGCGCACGCCCCGGCCCCGACTATGGCAGGCACGAGCCTGACGCATGGCCGATTGCGCCTCGATACCGAGACGATGCGGGTCACCTGGGGCAACACCGAGGTACCGCTGACGGCCACCGAACTTGGTGTCTTGCGGGCGCTCATGACCCGGCCCGGGCGTGTCTTCTCCCGCGACGAACTGATGGACCGGGCGTATGCGACCGAACGCACCGTGAGCGACCGCACGATCGATAGCCACGTGCGGCGGGTTCGGGCCAAATTTGCCGCCCTTGGTGCCGCGCCGATCGAGACGTTGCCCGTGTTTGGTTACCGGCTGGGCGCGTGCGACTGAGGCTGCCGCCGCCAAGGCTTCGGACCCTGTTGCTGGCGAGCAACCTGGCCGTGCTCGCTTTGCCGGTCACCGGGCTGTGGGCGCTGCGGCTATATGAAAGCGCGCTGATCCGGCAGACGGAATCGGAACTGGTGTCCCAGGCCGTGGTATGGGCGGCCGCTTTTCGACAGGAACTGCGGCGAACCGAACCTGGTGCGGCGCCGCCCTCCCTGGCTGTTCCCGGCAGTCTCAGTCCCACGGCGCTCAGCCTCCTTCGCCTGCCCGGGCTGGACCTGGCCGACGATCCGGTGCTGCCGCCGCCGCCCGACCCGGTACCCGCGCCGCACCCGCCCGACGCCCGCGCCGCCACGATCGGTCAGGCACTGCTACCCATGGTGCAGGAGGCACAGGCGACCACGCTCTCCGCCTTGCGCCTCACGGATGCACGGGGGGTGGTCGTCGCCAGTACCGGGCCGGATATAGGGGCAAGCCTGGCCGCCTGGGAAGAGGTTGCGCGCGTGCTGGCCGGCGCACCGATCGCGACGGCCATGCGCCACCGCGAACCCGTGAAAGCGTCGGCCGGCAGCCTGTCACGCACCACTGGGCTTCGCGTGTTCGTGGCTCTGCCCGTGGAAGACGCACGTGGGCTGGCCGGGGTCGTGGTGCTGTCGCGTACGCCGCGTAATCTGTGGCCGGCCATCTGGGGTAAGCGTGCGCCGCTGGCCGGTCTCGCAGTGGTGCTGCTTGGCGTGGGCGCGCTGTTGGCGGCCGGATTGTCGCGGCTGGTGACCCGCCCGCTCGCGACCGTGGTGGCGCAGGCGGAGCAGGTGGCCCGCGGCGGCCAGGCGTTCGCGCTACAGAACCCCGGCACGCAAGAGGTGGCGACGCTATCGGCCGCACTTATCCGCATGGCGACGATGCTGGACCGGCGCGCCCGGTACATTGTGGCTTTCGCCGCCAGCGTGTCGCATGAGTTTAAAACGCCGCTTGCCGGGCTGCGTGGGGCGGCCGAGTTGCTGGAAGATGCCGACACCCTGCAACCTGACGAGCGAGCCCGGCTATTGGCGATCGTGGCCGGCGCCACGGCGCGCCTGGACCAGCTGGTCGGCCGGATGCTGGACCTGGCGCGTGCGGACATGATGCGACCACCGGCCAAGGCTGCGACGCCGATCGGCGCCGTTGTAGCCAAATTGCTGCCGGCCTATCGGGCGCGTGGGTTGACTATCCTGACTGAGATCGGGGACGAAACCGTGGCGCTTCCACCCGACGCGCTCGAGGCGATGCTATCCAACCTGCTCGACAACGCCGAGACCTATGCTGGCGCGAAAGCCACGGTTGTGATTGCAGCACAGCGCGAGCGGGATCTAATCTGCATCACACTAAGCGATGACGGGTCGGGGATCTCCCAGGCGAATGCGAATCGCATTTTCGACCCATTTTTCA
>JAYTTA010000460.1:0-3951 GCA_043745345.1 Acetobacteraceae bacterium
CCGATCTCCGTGCCGGGCCGCAGGCGGGCGTATGGTCCGATCCGGCAATCTCGGCCGATGATGCAGCCTTCGAGATGGCTGAAGGCGTGGATCACCGATCCGCTGGCGACATACACGCCAGGGCCGAACACAACGTTGGGGCCTAGCGTGACGTCGGCCTCCAGCACCGTGTCGGCGCACAGGAACACCGAGGCCGGATCGGTCATGGTGACGCCCGCCGCCATTGCCTCCCGGCGCAGGCGCCATTGCACCACGGCCTCCGCCTCGGCCAGCTCGATGCGGGAATTGATGCCACGCAGCTCGTCGAAGGCTGCTTCAACGGCGGCGACACGGCGGTGATCGGCGCGCGCCAGCGCGACCAGGTCGGTCAAATAGTATTCGCCGGCGGCGTTGTCGGGCCGGACGGCGTGCAGCCATCGCCGTATGTCCGTGGCCGCGCCGCACAGGACGCCGGCATTGCACAGCCCTTCGGCGCGCTCGGCTCCGGAGGCGTCGGCCCATTCGACGATGCGTTCGACATCGCCGTCGTTGGCGATGACCCGGCCGTAGCGGCCGGGTTCCAGCGGCCGCATCGCCAGCAGCGCCAGCCCGGCATCGCCGGCTTGGCGTCGGGCCAGCAGCGCGTGAAAGGTTTCCGGGCGGATCAGCGGGTTGTCGGCGTAAAGCACCGCGACCTCGCCGTCGGCAAACAGCGCCTCGGCCTGCAGGGCGGCGTGGGCGGTGCCGCGCCGGTCATGCTGAATGACGCTGGTGTGCGGCACAGCGGCCTCGGCGACGTTCTCCATACCCGGCCCGACGACCACGACGATGCGGTCGAACACCGCCTCGCAGCTCGCCAGCAGGTGTCGCAGCATGGTGCGGCCGGCAATCGGGTGCAGCGTCTTGGGTAGCGCCGACTTCATGCGGCTACCGAACCCGGCCGCGAGAATCACCGCGGTTGCCGACTTTGTCATGGCCGCCTACTCCAAACTGTAGCGCGAAGCTGAAATCCGGTTCCGGGGTAGCGGTGCGCGCGCCACCCTGTCAAAGCCATTTCCGGGAAAGCTCCTACCGATGCCGCCAAGGAGCCATACTTTATTCCTCACGGAGTCCGGCATGTCCGCGCCCACCTTTATACTGGACCTGGATGGCACGCTGGTCGATTCGGTCCCGGATCTCACGGCCTCGATCAACCGGCTCATGCAATCACACCGGCTGTCACGTTTTTCTTATGCTGAGACCGCCGCGATGGTCGGCGATGGCGCCGCGGCGCTGGTGCGACGCGCGTTCATGGCCCGCGGCGTGATAGCGGACCCCGCCGCGATCGCTGATTTCCTCGAGGATTATGGCGCCAACGCGGCGGTCGAGAGCCGGCTGTATCCGGATGTCGCGGCCACGCTGGACCGATTTCGCGCAACCGGCTGGCATCTGGCGGTCTGCACCAACAAGCCGGAAGCGCCGGCGCGAAAGCTGCTGGCGGCGATGGGCATCGCGGACCGGTTCGCGAGCATCGGCGGTGGTGACAGCTTTTCGACCCGCAAGCCCGATCCCGCCCACCTGCTGGCGACCCTGGCCGCCGCCAGCGGCACTGCCGGCGCCGCGATCATGGCCGGGGACCATGCCAACGACGTCGCTGCCGCCGACGGCGCGGGAATACCGTGCATCTTCTGCCGGTGGGGTTACGGCACCGCCGCCATGGCCGGCACCGCCGCCGCGACGGCGGACTGTTTTTCCGACCTGCCGGAGATCGCCCGGCGGTTGCTGGCCGAAACGCCCTTGCCTCACTCCTGAGGCGGGTTACGGCCGGAGCCGATGCCGGACGCGGTCAGGTACATCGTGGTATCGCCGAACCACGGGGTCTCAAACACGATCCGCACCGGCAGCAGCGGCGCGCCGGGAACGACCTGTGCCAACCAGGCGCTGCTGGTCCGCGCGCGGCCGCGTTCGACCGCCCCGTCGCTGTTGCGATAGCCGCCCAGTAGTTGGCCGGAGAAATCGCAGCGCAGCGCCCGGCCGCTGAAAACCGACCGACCGGTCGCCGGCAGCTCCTCATAGCCGACGGTGCGCGCTGTAAGCTGCGTCAGCCGCCGGCCGTCATAGGTCCGCAGGCTCAGCTCGCACCGGCCAGTGGCACTCGCCACCCGCATCAGCTCGGTCATCGCGCTCAACGTGTCGATGGCGCCCTGCAGCATCGCTTCAGGCACCTCTTCGCGCTCATCGTCGGCGTTGCTCGGGGTCTGCTCGCGCAGGCTGGGCCGGCCGTTGTGATAGTCGAGGATGGTGCGGCGCACGGCGCCACGCCAATAGCCGTCACCGGTATACTGGCCTGGTGCCGCGTTGTCGCCGTTCCAGGCGCCAGCAACGGAGCTGAGCTGATGGCCGCGAAACAGGAAGCCCACCAGCCCGAAGGTGCGGTAAGCGACCTCCATCCGGTAGTTCCTGGGACCCAGGTCAAACCCGGACTCGAGATGGGCAATACGCAGTCCGCGCGCATACATTTGGTAGTCGGCATGGGCCTCGCCCGCCGCCGTGCCACGGACGCTTTGCCCGGCTGCGGGTTGCGCCACGGCTGGCGATAATAGCGCGGCCGTCATCGCCAGCAGCAGAGTCGACACCTTCAGCATCGTTTCTTACTGCTGGTTTTCGTCCAACGGCGCAATGGCGGACGCGGCCAGCACGGTTGACAAATCCGTGGCCGGCCGACTACTTCCCGGTGCGGGAATGGGCGCGTAGCTCAGCGGTAGAGCATCGCCTTCACACGGCGGGGGTCACAGGTTCAATCCCTGTCGCGCCCACCATTCCGGCTTACGTCCATCCCGGCTTGCTTTAACCCCGGCTCAGGCCACGAGCGCGGCCGGCATCGGCTGCAAATGGGCGACCCGGGGAGCCACTTCCTGGGCGATCAGCCGCAGCGAATTGTGCCAGGCCTGCGGGTTGTCGGCATAGTCGAAGCCGAATGCTAGGATCTGGCCGAAGCCGCCGACCTCCTCATAGACTTTCTCGATTTTCTCGGCGACGGTCCGTGGCGAGCCGATCAGCCAGTTATGCCGGGCGCAGTACTCCACCGTCACATCGGAATCAGGCACGTCGGGATGGTGCTTGAGGTATTCCTTGAAGCCGAAATTCTCCAGCAGCGGCAGGAAATACTCACGCATCATGCGGCCCATCGGGCCATCGACCGTCAGCCGCCATGCTTCCTCGTCGGTGTCGGCGACAAAGATTTCGCGCACCAGCCGCCAGTCGCGGCGATCGGCCGTGCGCCCCGTACGTGCCGCCCCCGCCTCGACCGCGTCCCAGTGGCTGCCGACATAGCCCGGATTAAGGTTGAGGCTCATCGGGATGTAGCCGCGCTCACCGGCCAGCTTCAGCGTGTCGGAGTTCTTGGACAGGCCGGCGACGCCGATCGGCGGGTGCGGGTGCTGCAAGGGCGCCAGATGCGCCTTGAGCGTGCCGAACATGGTGTCCGGCTTATCGACGTTCCAGAATTTGCCGCGGTGCTGCCAGGGGCCAGGCTGGGTCCACAGCTTGAGGATGATGTCGAGCGACTCACGCGTCATCTCGCGGTTGGTGCCGGACATGCCGTCGACCTGGAACATCGCCCAGTCGCTCGGCAGGCCGCTGGCGGCGATGCCGAAGTTCAGCCGCCCCTCGGCCAGGTGGTCCAGCATAGCGACGCGGTTGGCGAGCTCCGCCGGGTGATGATACGGCAGGCAGAAGCCGCCAGGGCCGATGCGAATGTTCTTCGTCTGCAGCAGCGCCTGCGCGATCAGCAAATCGGGTGCGGGGTGCGGTTCCCACGGTGCGGTGTGGTGCTCGCCGATCCAGGCCTCGGTGAAGCCGAGCTCGTCGATCCAGCGCAGGGTTTGCAGGTCCCAGTCGTGCCCAGCCTTAAGGCCGCGCTCGGGCGGGTGCGAGGGCATGGTGAAGTAACCGAATTTCATTTTCTTGTTCCTCCGGTGCGGGTCGTTGCCC
>JAYTTA010000461.1:0-3950 GCA_043745345.1 Acetobacteraceae bacterium
TTGTCTCGCTCATCTCATTGGCGCGAGTGCGCCATTGGCGATGAAAATCCATCAGGCTGGTAACGTAGAGATCCGGCCGGCTGACACCGTAGCCGTCTCCGTGCATCATCGTCTGCGTCAGGCCTTCGACGCCGATCGGCGTCCACAGCGCGGACCCGAGCATGTGCATTGGGATCGACACTTCTTCGACGATGGCGCCCAGGGCCGCATACCGCGCACCGGCCGCGCGGACGGAGGCATTAACGTCCGCCTCGGCATTGGCTTGCTGAAACCCTTCCCTAACCACGCCGATGCGCATGCCCGCGACACCGCCCTGCAGCATCTGCGTGTAAGGTTGAACCTTGACGTCGTATTGGCGCGGATCAAAGCCGTCCGGGCCGGCCAGCACCTCCAGGAGCAACGCATTGTCGACAACGTTCCGTGTCATCGGGCCCACGTGATCGATCGTGATTTCGATCGGCATTACGCCGGTGTAGGGTACCAGCCCGTGTGTCGCCTTCATGCCGTAGATGCCGCAGAAGCTGGCGGGCATGCGGATCGAGCCGCCCTGGTCGCCGCCGAGCGCCATGTCGACCTCGCCCAGCGCCACGAGCACGGCGCTACCGGAAGATGAACCGCCGGCCGAATAGCCCATTTTGTGCGGGTTATGCACAGGGCCTGTGGCATTGGTGAAGCTGGAGCCGGCCAGGCAGAAGGCTTCGCAATGCGCCTTACCGACGATGGTCCCGCCGGCGTCGAGGATGCGTTGGACGACGGTTGCGTCCACATCCGGCATGTAGCCTTCGAGCGTGGCGCTACCGTTCATCATTGGCACGCCGGCCAACATGATGTTGTCCTTCAGCACGATGGTGCGACCCTTGAGCTTGCCCTCGGCGGCGCCGGGCACCGTTGTCTTGATATACCAGGCGTTGCGCGGGTTTTCCTCGGCCCGTGGCCGATAGCCTGGCGTTCGCGGATAGCGGACCGGCGGTAGATTGTCCGGCATCGCATCGATCAGATTATATGCGGAGATAGAAGGGCCAAACAGGTCGATGAACGAGGCAACATCGGCGTCCGTCAGATCGAGCCCGATCTCTTCGGCAACTGCGCGCATCTCTGCAGGCGTGGGGGTCTGGACAGCCATGATCAATCCTGTTGAACCGAGATCGTCAGGGAGCGAGGTAGCGCAGCAGGGCCGGATCGTCGCGGATCTGGTTCGCCGGGCCCTGCAAGGCGATGGTGCCACGGTCGATGACATATGCAGTATCGGCCACACGAAGTGCGAGCTCCACGTGTTGCTCGACGAGAATGACACTCATGCGCTTGGCAAGTTCAGCCAGCCGGTCGGCGATCTCCTCGATCACCCCGATCCATACGCCTTCGGTCGGCTCGTCCAGCATGATGACTTTCGGGCGGCCAAGCAGCGCGCGGCTGATAGCAAGCATCTTGCGCTCGCCGCCTGACAGGGTGGCGGCGGTCTGGCCGAGGCGCGCGCCGAGCTTGGGAAAGAAGTCGATCATCTCGTCCAGGGCCCGTTGGTCGGGCGCGCCACCACCGCCGAGCAGCAGGTTTTCCCGCACCGTCATCCTGGCGAAGATCGCATGCTCCTGCGGCACATGGCCGATGCCGGCGCGGGCGCGCTGCTCCGGGGTGTTCGCGGTGACGTCATGGCCTGCTAGCCGGATCAAGCCGGACATTGGCTTCAACTCGCCGGCCAGCGTCTTCAGCAACGTCGTCTTGCCGGCGCCATTGCGGCCAAGAATCGCGATAGCGCCGGTTGTTGGAACAACGAAAGAAAGGCCGAACAGCACCTGGCTACGGCCATAGCCGGCATTCAGGTTGGCGACCTCGAGCAACGGGGCTGCGATGACATCAGACACGGCTTGTATAAATCTCCTGCACGCGCGGATCGCGCTCGATATCGGCCACGCTCCCGTCGCCCAGCACACGACCCTGGTCGAGCACCGTCAGGCGGTCGCAGATGTTCTTGATGAAGTCGAGGTCGTGCTCGACGATGACCAGTGCACAATCCTTCTTGATGGGCGCCAGTAGCTCGCCGGTAACGCGACGTTCCTCCGGGCTCATGCCGCCGGTCGGCTCATCGAGCAGCAACAGCTTTGGACGCGGGGCGAGCGCCATGGCGATCTCCAGCCATTGCTGCTCGCCGTGACTGAGTTCACCGGCGAGTTCGTCAGCGCGTTCCGCAAGCCGAAACCGTTCCAGCGCGTGCATCACTTCGCTGTCGAGTCGGCTGCGCGAACGGCTGCGCAGCAGTGCCCAGTTTGGTTCGGTCGATTGCAGCGCGATCAAGACGTTGTCATAGACCGAGAGCTCGGCGAGCACCGCGGTAATCTGGAATTTCAGGCTCAGGCCGCAGCGGGAGCGCTGATAGGGCGCCATTGCGGTGATGTCGGCGCCATCGAAGGTGATGCTGCCGGTGGTCGGAAAATGCGCGCCCGCGATGCATTTCAGCAACGTGCTTTTGCCGGAGCCGTTGGGGCCGATCAGACCGTGGAAGGTTCCGGCCTCGATTTTGAGGTCCACACCGTCGAGCGCGCGCAGCAGGCCGTACACCTTGGTGACTGCCTTGACCTCGAGCAACGCCATCAACGCCCCCGCCGGCGCAGGCCATACGAGCCGATACGTTCGCGAGATGATACCACCAAACCGAGCAGGCCGGTCGGCTGGAACATCACCACCACCAGGAGGACCACGCCGAGGATCACCGGCCAGAACTGCTTGATGGCGTCGGTATCAGCCAGCACGTAGCTCAGCACCTCGATGGCGACTGTGCCGAGCACCGGTCCGATCAACGTGCCGCTGCCACCGAACAAGCAGTAGATGACGGCGGTGGTGGACAGGCCGGGGCCAAGATTGGAGGGGCCGGTGAATCCCTGATGATAGCTGTAAAGTGCCCCGGAAAGGCCGGCGATCATGCCCGAGAAGATGAAGATCAGCGCCTTGAACACCTGGACGCGGTAGCCGAAAAACGCAAGTCGCTCCTCGTTTTGGCGCATGCCGGCGAGCACAAGGCCAAACTGGGACCGAACGATCATACGGCTTGCCAGATAGACAATAAAAAGGGCGATAAGCGCCACTGAATAGAACTGAAAACCCTCGACAAACTCGTAGCTGCCGAGTGCCATCAGCTTGATTGAGGAAAGTCCGTTGCCGGCGCCCACGTATTGCCAGCCGGCGACCAGCCGTTCGGCTGCGTAGGCACCGGTCAGAGTGCCGAACGCCACGAAGATCGAGGTCGGCGTTTTGCGGCCAAGCAACAGGAAGGCCGCCAAAGCCGCCGCGAGGATGCCGCCTACCAGCATGGCCAGCGGTAGCGTACCCCAAAGCTGACTAAAGTTGAGATCGCGTCCAACCAACGCCACCACATAACCGGCCGCGCCGAAGAACAGCGCCTGTCCAAACGACATGATGCCCGAGAAGCCCCAACATAAATCGAAGCTCACCGCGAGCAGTGATAGAATGAGGATATTGGTCATTAACGTGATCAACTCTGGCCGATCGGCCAGCAGAAAAGGCGTCGCGACCAGGGCGGCAAGCGAACCGAGCTCGATGATCGGCAGCACGGACCACACCCCGGATCGCAATCCACCGGTGAGGTGTACAGTTTCCGTTCTGGTCGCGACACTCATGACCTCAGCATTCCCGCGGATCGACCATTGCGGCTTTATCAATGATGTCGTAACGGGTCTTACCGCCCTCATTCTTGCAGACGGCGATGTACATATTCATCTTTGCGTGATAATGACCTGGGACCATTTCGGCGCCACCGCCCGGACCTTCGGTAAGCACCGCGTGGTCCATGGCCGCCGCCACCTCCTCGCGGCCGAGCTTGCCACCGGTGGCCTTCACCGCCGCCTCGTAGAACTTCACACCCCGATACATCCCCGTCGCCGCCGAGCCTGCGGTGAATAAATATTTCGTCCCGGGGAATTTCTTGGCATAGCCTTCCT
>JAYTTA010000462.1:0-14890 GCA_043745345.1 Acetobacteraceae bacterium
CCCACCATGAGGCGCCTCGAATGCGCTCGCCCAGCCCTGCCGCCGAAAGGTCCGCGCCATCGAAGTTCGGTGCCGGGCCTGTCGCCTCGGGCCCCGCAACTGCCAAAAGCGCTTCGGTCGCCGGGGGGTCCGAATGGATCGCAACTTTTCGGCCTGTCGGTTCCAGCCCCCTTGGTTCCAGCCCGGGCGGCCTAACGTGAAGCGGCAAGGCCATGCGTTGGGTTTTCAAAGCGCGAGCATCAGGAGGACAAGCAATGAAGGTTGGCGACGTCATGACGCGAGACATCGAATTCATCGATGGCGCCTCCAGCCTGCAGGAAGCGGCCGAGATGATGGGGGAACTCGATGTCGGCGCACTGCCGGTGGGCTCCGCCGACCAGCTTGAGGGGTTGCTGACCGACCGCGACATCCTCTACCGCTACGTCGCCAAGGGCCTGGCTCCCGGAAACGTCGTGGTGCGCGACGTGATGACCAGCCCGGTGATCTCCTGCGACGAGGACGACACTCTGCGAGATGCGCTCGATGCCATGGCGGCCAACCACATCCGCCGGATGCCGGTGGCCGACCGCCGCGGACGCGTGGTCGGGTGGATCACCCTCGCCGATCTATCGCGCAAGCTGCTGATCGACAGCGCCGCGCTGCAGAACTTCATGCGCGACCTGACCGAGGTTCAAGCGCCGTAGCGCCGGTTCATGCCGCGCGCGACCTCATCCGCCAGACCCAGCCTGGCGGCAAGATAGTCGTGAAAGCGACGGTTGACGGTCAGGCGCCGGCTCAGGGTGCCGACCGCTGCGGCGTAGGCCTGGGCCGCCAGCCCGGCCGCGCGGAGGGCGGCGGCAACCTCGCCGATGCGGCACGGGGCGGTACGCGATTGCGCCAGCGCCGCTACATCCTGGGCGTCGCCGCCAACCGATAGCAGCCAGGTCTCGGCGCGCCCCGCCGCCAAGCCGGCGGACTCCCCCGCCTGCAACGCCACCGCCATCGCCTCGATGATCAACGTCTTTTCGTCCGCCGACAAATTCCGAAAGTTGAGCACCAGCGGGAAAAGCGTCTGGTGGCGGTTCTGCATCCAGCCATGCAGCAGCTTCTGTGCCAGCGAGGCCTGGATGACGGTTTCCGGCCGCGGTATCGCGCGATGCGAATGCGTCAGCAAGCGAGCGGCAACGGCGCCCTTGCCGATGGCTTGTTCCTGGGGGACGGAGGCTTCGCCGTCCCGCTGTGTATGATCAGGCACGTGCCGACGCCTGGGCATCGGGAGGCTGGGCATTTGGCGCCAGCGCCTCGATCTGGGCCAGCAGCTTCGAAAAATCGACCGGCTTGGGATGGTAGTCGTCGCAGCCCGCGGCCAGCGCCTTGTCGCGGTCGCCCGACATCGCGTGCGCGGTCAGGGCTATGATCGGTATGCCGGCGGTCGCCGGATCGGCCTTGAGCAGCCGGGCGGCCGACCAGCCGTCGAGGATCGGCAGGTTCATGTCGAGCAGCACGATCTCGGGCAGGTCGGTCCGGGCGCGGTCGACGCCGGCCTGGCCATCGGTCGCGACCGTTACCTCGAAGCCGCGGCGTTTCAGCCGGCGGGACAGAAAGTCCCAGATCTCTTCATGATCCTCGACCAGTAGCAGGCGCATGTCGGGTCTCCGCTGGAAATTTTATGGTGGTGAAATGGGGTTCAGAGCAGAATCGGCAATGTCGGGCGCGGGTGACGGCGGATGCGACGGCGTCAGCGATCGCAGCTCGCCGGTAAGCTGACGCAGGTCGGTCTCGCCCTTGCTAAGCACTCGGTCCGCGCCGTCAAGCCGCCGCCGCTCATCCGCGTTCAGATCGCGCGCCGTCAGCACCACCACCGGAATGTCGGCGCAGCCGGGCCGCAGGCGAAGTTCGTGCAGGAAGGTGAAGCCGTCCATGACCGGCATCGTCAGGTCGAGCAGGATGAGCTGCGGCGGGGCATGCGCCACGACCTCCAGCGCCTCACGGCCGTCGCCAGCCTCGGACACGGTCCAGCCGTTGCGCTCCAGCACGGTGCGTAGGCGCAGCCGGGCATCCACGTCGTCGTCGACCACAAGGATGTCGCCGGCGTCGCCGCGAAACCGGTCCATGACTTGTCCAAGGTGCGCCCATTCGATTGGCTTGAGCACGGTCTCGACGGCACCCAGCGAGGCGCCGAGGCCCGGCTCGTTGACAAACGTCACCATCACCACGGGGATGGTCGCCAGTGCCGGATCGCCCTTGAGCGTGCTCAGCACCGACCAGCCATCCATCTGCGGCATCATCACGTCGAGCAGGATGGCGCGCGGGTGCAGGGCGCGGGCGAGTTCGATGCCGGCGCGTCCATCGGCCGCCGTGCGGACGGAGAAGCCCTCGCGCTCCAGGAACCGGGTCAGCAGGTCGCGCTGCGCGGCGTCGTCATCGACAACCAGAACCAGATGGTGGCCGGAGGTCACATCTGCGGCCTGCGGCGGTGCCTCCTCGTCGGGCTGTTCCGGCATCTCGGCCGGTAGCCGGATGGTAAAGGTAGAGCCCTGGCCGAAGCTGCTGGTGACCTCGACATCGCCGCCAAGTAGGCGGCAGAAGGCGCGGGTGATCGCGAGGCCCAGCCCGGTGCCGCCGAACCGCCGGGTGGTCGAGACGTCGGCCTGGCTGAAGCGCTCAAAAAGTTTCTGCAGCTGCTCCGGCGTCATGCCGATACCACTGTCGGTCACGTTAAAGACCAGGTCGTCCCCTAACCGCTCGGCGTGCAGCAGGATGCGGCCGTTCTCGGTGAACTTAGCCGCATTGCTGACAAGGTTGAACAGGCATTGCCGCAGCTTGACTTGGTCGGTGTTCATGGTGCCGAGGGTCGGGCCAAGATCCACCGCGATCTCGTTACCCTTCTGCTTGACCAGGCTGCCGACCGTCGAGGCGACATCACGCACCAGCGCCTCAACGTCGAAGACCTCGGCGAAGGTTGTCATCCGGTCAGCCTCGATCTTCGACAGGTCAAGCACGTCGTTGATCAGGCTCAGCAGGTGGCGGGCGTTGGACTGGATTTTCCGGATGTCGCCAAGCAGGTGCTGCTCGCCGGTTTCCTCCATCTCCTCCTCGAGCATTTCACTATAGCCGATCACCGCCGACAGCGGCGTGCGCAGCTCGTGGCTCATATTGGCGAGGAACTGGCTTTTGGCGCGGTTGGCGGCCTCGGCGTTCTCCTTGGCGGCGCTCAGCTCCTCCTCGGCGCGCTTGCGCTCGGTGATGTCGGTGTGGGTCCCAACCCACTCGCGGACCTCGCCGTCATCGAGGATCGGCACGCCACGCGCCGCCATGATGCGCCACTCGCCATCGGCCCGGCGCAGCCGGTAGTCGGAGGCATGGAGCGTGTGCCCCGTGACCGCATGCGTCCACGCCGCCGCCGCCGCCTGGCGATCCTCCGGATGGATCATCTGCATCCAGCCAAAGCCTTCGTATTCAGCCTGACTCTGCCCGGTGAAGGCGATCCAGCTTGGCTGCGGCGGCTTCATCTCGCCGGATGGGGTGGCCGTCCAGACGATCGCGGCGCTGGTCTCGATCAGGGTCCGGAACCGCTCCTCGCTTTCGCGCAGGCGACGCTCCGCGCGCTTGGCAAGGGTCACCTCGGTCACCACCAGCCCGGCGCCATCGGCCGCGGGCAACGGAAAGAAGCCGAACTGGAATTCCCGCAGCTGCGCCGGGTTGATGCGGCTGTGGGCGACGACGTCGACATTGCCGACCTTGCGCCCGCCGGCCACGACCTCGCGCAGCCGCGGCTCCAGCGACGAGCGCAGATCTGGCAGGATGTCCCACAGGCTGCGCCCGATATCGGCCTCCAGCACGCGCTCGCTCATGGCAGACAGGGCCTGGTTGAGGTGCCGCACACGCAATGTCGAGTCCAGCAGTCCCAACCCGACGGGAGCATTGTCGAGCACGCTGCCGAGCAGGGCGGTGCTGGCACGTTCCGACCGGCGCCGGCGTAGCGCGAGCAGCGCGATGGTTATAAAGGATGCCAGAATGGCGGCGGCGGCCAGCGCTTCAAGCAGCCGTCCGCGAAACGCCTCGTCCCGATCGCTGCGCACGATGCGGGCATGAGCGACGTCCTCCAGTGCTGCGACGGCGGACCGCACGTTGTCCATCGATGCCTTGTCCTCGCCGGACCGGACCAGGGCGATCGCCGCATCCAGACCGGCATCACGTCGGGTGGCGATGACGCGGCCGGCGAAGTCCCGCTTGACCTTGATCAGAGTAGTCAGGGTCTCGGTCTGGCGCCCACCTCCTGCCAGCCCCGCGATCGCGGGGCTTAGTGCGA
Organism: Acetobacteraceae bacterium; assembly: GCA_043745345.1. GTDB lineage: Bacteria > Pseudomonadota > Alphaproteobacteria > Acetobacterales > Acetobacteraceae > PALSA-911. The sequence continues at coordinate 4,292 of JAYTTA010000462.1, forward strand.
GCCGCGCTCGCTCATATGGTTCCAGGTCGGAGGGCTCGCCGGTGAGCGCATAGCCGCGCTCGCCGGTTTCCAGATCCTTGAGGATGGAGAGCAGCCGCTCCGCCGCCGCCAGCACCCGGTTCTGATCGTCGACCACACTGCGTGCTCGCTGAACCGTGTACAGCGACAGTGCGGCGGCTCCGAGACCGACCATCAGCAACACGCCGGCCATGACATTCAGCCAGCCAAGCTCACGCAGCACGGCCGCCAAGCCGCGCGGCGGACGCTCAGGCGCGGCCGGATCACTCATTGTTCAGCACCTTGCATCAGAACAGGTAATACGCAGGCATGACGACAATGTCCCTCGAAGGATGCCCCGCTACCATGTAGGCCGGGACCAGATAGATCGGAGCGGAGGTAGAATTTGGAAGGGACGGCATGACCCTGGACCAAGCAATGGCATTCGGAATCATCGGATGCACCATCGTCCTATTCATCTGGGGACGGCTGCCCTACGACTTGGTGGCGTTGATGGCGCTGCTGGCCGGCGTGCTGACCGGCGTGGTCCCCGCCAAGGAAGCGTTCTCGGGGTTGGGCGACGATGTCGTCATCATCGTCGCGGCGGCCCTCATCATAAGTGCTGCAATCTCCCGGTCCGGAGTTGTGGAGGCGGCGATGCGGTCCCTACTGCCGCGGCTCAAAAGCGAACAGACCCAGGTGCCGGCCCTGGTTGTGGCCGTCACCGTGCTGTCCATGTTCAGCAAGAACGTCGGCGCCCTGGCGATCTTCATGCCGGTGGCGATCCAGCTCGCCCGGCGCACCGGAACCTCGGCCTCCATGCTGCTGATGCCGATGGCGTTTGGCTCGCTGGTCGGCGGCATCGTGACTCTGATCGGCACCTCGCCGAACATCCTCATCGCCAAGGTCCGCCAGGACATCACCGGCCACCCGTTCCGGATGTTCGATTTCACGCCGGTCGGCCTCAGCATCGCGATCCTCGGGATCGTGTTCCTGAGCTTCGGCTACCGGCTGCTGCCGCGTGGCCGCCGCGCCGTCGCCGGTATCGAGGCGGCGTTCAACCTCGAAGGCTACGTGGCCGAGGTCCGTCTGCCGGAAGGCAGCCCGATCGTCGGCAAGACCGTTTCCGAATTTGAATCCTTCGGCGACGGCGAGGTCATCGTCACCGGCATCGTGCGAGAGCGTTTCCGCCGCTTCCTGCCGACGCCGACGGCACCGCTGAAATCCGACGACGTACTGCTGCTGGAGGGCGAACCCGAAAGCCTTGAACGCCTAGTCGCGCGTGGAAGACTTCGGCTGGCCGATGATGCGGGCGAGGGCGCCGAAACCGGGCAGAGCGTTATGGAAGGCGTGATCACCGCCGACTCCGTTCTGATCGGCCGGACTCCGGACAGCATGGGTCTTCGCGACCGCTACCAGGTGGCGCTGCTCGCGGTCAGCCGCAGCGGCGAGCGTGTCGTGCAGCGGCTGCATGCGCTGCGCCTGCGCGCCGGCGATGTGGTGGTGCTGAAAGGCAACTCCGAAAAACTGCCCGAGACGCTTGGCGCGCTCCGGGTGCTGCCGCTGGCGGCGCGCGCACTCTCGCTCGGCCAAAGCCACCGCGGATGGCTGCCCGCCCTAGTGCTGGCGACCGCCATGGCCCTGGTTGCGTTCAACCTGATACCGGTCGCGATCGCCTTCTTCGCCGCCGCCGTGGTGCTGCTGCTGGCCCGCGTGCTGACCATGGAGGAAGCCTACCACACCATGGAATGGCACGTGCTGATCCTGCTCGCGGCGCTGATCCCGGTCAGCGAGGCGGTGCGCCACACTGGCGGCACCAACCTGCTGGCCGGCTGGCTGGAAATCGGGCTGCACGCCGTGCCGCCAACCACCGCCCTGGCGATCATTATGGTCATTGCCATGCTGGTGACGCCCTTCCTGCACAACGCGCCGACCGTTCTGATGCTTGGGCCGATCTCCGGAGCCCTGGCGATCAAGCTCGGGCTGAACCCGGACCCGTTCCTGATGGCCGTGGCGCTCGGCTGCGGCTGCGACTTCCTGTCGCCGATCGGCCACCAGTGCAACACGCTGGTGATGGGCCCGGGCGGCTACCGGTTCGGCGACTACTGGCGGCTCGGCCTGCCATTGTCGATCGTCGTGGTCGGCGCCGGCGTGCCGCTGATCGCGTATTTCTGGCCGTTGCACTGAATGCTGGAGGCCGGAGACAAAGCTGGGGATCCCCCTCCGCAGGCATTCCAACTGCCGAAAGCGGCAGTCGGAACCTTTACCTGCTACGCACCAAACTCCGCCCGGGAGCGCATCCCTTAAGTTAGGCGCGTCCAAGGGCGCTCCCCTGGCGGGTCGAGGGCGGAGTCCCGCCTTGCTTACGCCTACGACGTCCGTCGTGCTTCGATGTATGCCTTATCTAGCACCAGTTCGAACAGCAGCAGCGAGCGTCCGGTGACGATGTACTCCGTGCCGAACTCGACGCGCGGCAGGTCAGCGTCATCCTCCAGGTTGGTGTCGATCGTGCCGACCCAGGCGAGGCCGCCGGGCACCGTTGGCAGCGTGAACGGCACGCCGTCATGGTGGGAGTTCACAACCACCAGCACTGTGGCATCGCTGCCGCGGCGGCGGATGCCGGAAACCTGTGCCCGTCCATCCAGCAGGATGCCAACGCAACGCGCGTTCTCGTCGTCCCACGCCTCAGGGTCCATTTCATCGGCATTCGGTTTCAACCAGGTCACGTCCTTGATGCCAAGGTCCTCGTTCCACTCCGCGGTCAGGAACCGGGCGCGGTGCAGGATCGGCAGCCGCCGGCGCAACGCAGTCAGTTTGGTCACGAACCGGACGAGGCTTTCGCCCTTGTCGCCGAGTTCCCAGTTCAACCAGCTGGTCTCGTTGTCCTGGCAGTAGGCGTTGTTGTTGCCGCCCTGGGTGCGGCCGAACTCGTCGCCGGCCAGCAGCATCGGCGTACCGCGCGACAGCAGCAGGGTCGCCAGCATGTTCTTGATCTGGCGCTGGCGCAGCGAGTTGACCGCTTCATCGTCGGTCGGGCCCTCGGCGCCGCAGTTCCAGCTCTCGTTGTTGCTGTTGCCGTCGTTGTTGTCCTCGCCGTTGGCCTCGTTGTGCTTCTCGTTGTAGGAGGCCCAGTCGCTGAGGGTGAAACCGTCATGCGCGGTCAGGAAGTTGACCGACGACCAGGCCGGCCGGCCGCGATGGTTGAAGAAGTCGGCGCTGCCGGTGATCCGGGTGGCCAAGTCGGATATCTTGCCCGAATCGCCTTTCCAGTAGGCGCGGACATTGTCGCGGTAACGGTCGTTCCATTCGGCCCAGCCGGGCGGGAAGCCGCCGACTTGGTAGCCGCCGGGGCCACAATCCCACGGCTCGGTGATCATCTTGACCTGGCTCAGCACCGGGTCCTGGCCGACCGCGCGAAGGAACCCGCTTTCCTGGTCGAAGCCGTAAGTCTCGCGGGCCAGGATGGTGCCGAGGTCGAAGCGGAAGCCGTCGACGTGCATTTCGCTGACCCAGTAGCGCAGGCTGTCCATCACCATCTGGATCACGCGTGCATTCGACAGGTTCAGCGTGTTGCCGGTGCCGGTGTCGTTGATGTAGTAGCGCTTCTGGTCGGGCAGCAGCCGGTAGTAGCTGGCGTTGTCGATGCCCTTGAATGACAGCGTAGGACCCTTCTCGTTGCCCTCGCAGGTGTGGTTGTAAACCACGTCGAGGATGACCTCGATGTCGGCGGCGTGGAACCGGCTGACCATCTCCTTGAATTCCGAGAACGCGAAGTCCGGTACGTGGGAGTAGCGGCGGCTGGGGGCGAAGAAGCAGAAGGTCGAATAGCCCCAGTAGTTCACCAGGCCCTTTTCCAGCAGGAAATTGTCGTCGGCGAACATGTGCACCGGCAGCAGCTCGACGGTGGTGACGCCGAGGTCGCGGATGTAGCGCACCACCTCGGGGGTCGCCAGGCCCCGGAAGGTGCCGCGCAATGCCTCGGGCACCGCGGGGTGCAGCTTGGTGAAGCCCTTGACGTGGGTCTCATAGACCACGGTGCGATCCCACGGCACCCGCGGCGCCCGGTCCTCGCCCCATGTGAAGGCCGGGTCGATGACCCGGCCTTTGGGCATGAACGCCGCGCTGTCGCGCTCGTCGTAGGTGGTATCGTCCTCGCCCATGACGTAGCCGAACAGCTCGGGCACCCACTGGATCTGGCCGACGACCGCCTTGGCATAGGGGTCCAGCACCAGCTTGTTGGGGTTAAACCGGTGCCCGTTCTCCGGCTCGTAGGGGCCGTGCACGCGGTAGCCATAAACCGTTCCGGGCCGTGCGTCAGGCAGGAAGCCATGCCAGACCTCGTTGGTGTATTCGGGCAGTGCGACACGGCCGATCTCGGTAGTGCCGGTGTCGTCGTACAGGCATATCTCGACCTTGGTGGCATTGGCCGAGAACAGGGCAAAGTTCACGCCGAGCCCGGTCCAGGTGGCACCTTGCGGGAAAGGGCGGCCTTCTTGAATGCGAAGGCTGCTTGGTTGACTCATTGCGATATCCTGGGTCGAGAGGGTTGACCCTGCTTAAGCGCCGCGGCCTTACAGCGGTTGCATGACTGGCAGCGGAACCGTTGCGGGCTGCGGCTGCCGGGCCGAGATGGCGCGTACCAACGCCACCAGCTCGCCAAGGGATAAAACAATGGTTTCCTCGGCGGCCTCGGAGCGCAGCTTGTCGAGCATGGCGCTGTCCCCGGTCGCGTGCCACAGCCCGACTACGACAATGGCATCGGGCATCTGCCGGTGGATGCGCCGCAACAGATAGCGGATGCCGGACGCGCTGCTGCCCTGGTCCAGCACTGACAGGCAGCACAGCCGCGCCTGACCGACGCCGCCGTCCCCGGCTTGGGCTTTACCAAGGACGGCGTTGGATTCCCGGATAGCGCCAAAGCCGGCGTCGCACAGCACTTGCATAGCCATCATCGCCGCCAGGTCGTCGAGCTGCCCACGGCCGGGAATGCAGACCACTGCGCCGTCGTGCTGCCACCCCGCCATGCGCAGCGCCTCCATCGGCACCAGTGGAGCGAGCGGCCGTGCATGGCCGAGTTCGTCAACCACCGCCTGGATCTGCAGGTGCACGGCCTCAAGCTGCTCGAAGCCAAGGGTGTCGCGCGACAGGTCGGCCTGCGCCAGCGTCAGGCCACGCAATGCAACATGGTCGTAGTATTCGGTCAGCGAAGTTTCGGCCACGCCCTTGCGAGCCTGCGCGATCAGCTCCCGCGAATTGCCCTCGAGCGCGCGCTGGTAGAACGTCTCCTCCGGCTTCAGCGGCGGGCTGTCGCCGAGTATCACCTCGAGGAACGCCAACGCCTCGACGTGGCGGCCGATCACCACCAGGCAGACGGTGAGAGGGGTCGCCAGCAGAAGCCCGACTGGGCCCCACAGAAACGCCCAGAACGTCGCCGAGACGATCACCGCGATCGGCGATAGGCCGGTGCTGTGGCCGTATAGCAACGGCTCAATGACCTGGCCCATGATCAGATCGCTGCCGATGAACAGCGCAACCACGATCAGCGCCAGCGACCAGCCCGGCGAGACCGCCAGCGCCAGCAGCAGCGGCAGCACCAGGGCGATGACGGTGCCGATATAGGGCACGAACCGCATCAGGGCGGCGAGGATGCCCCACAGCACCGGGTTGGGCAGGCCGGCGAACCACAGGCCGGCGGCGATGATAACGCCAAAGCCTGTGTTCAGCGCCAGCTGAATCAGGAAATACGTGGAAAGCCGCCGCGCCGCGTCGTTCATCGCTAATATGGTGCGGTGTAGGTCCTGCCGGCCGGCCAACCGCACCAGCCGGTCGCGCAGGTCCTCGCGATACAGCAGCACGAAGATGACGAACACCGCGACCACGCCGACTGTCGCCAGCGGGCTGAACAGCGGCTGGATCACGGTGCGCACTAGCCCGAACGTTGAACCCGCGCCGAGGTCGGTTGCCGTGGAGGCGGCGGGTGCCGCGGGTGCGACCGGCGGCGCCGCACGCGGCGTGGCGGGCGCGACGGCGGCCGGACCTTCGCTGGCGCCGTTCAGCAACGAATGGACTGAATTGTTGAGGCGATCCAGCAGTGCGGTCCCCGTAGTCAGCGACTTGACCTTTTCCTGGATGGTGTCGCGGTAGCTGGGTAGGCTTCGCGCCAAGGTCGCCGCCTGCTGGCCGACGACGATGCCGATGCCCGAGATGACGACGAATGCCAGCGCCACCGCGATCAGCACGGCGGGCGCCTTGCCAAGCCGGATGCGCTGTAGGCCGGCAACGATCGGCGCTAGCACGAAGGCAAGCAGCACCGCGAGCACCGCCGGCACCAGCAGGTCGCGCCCGAGATACAGTGCCGCGACCACGACCGCGGCCGCGTTCAGCGCGGCGAGCCCAGGATGACGGCCGGCCGGCGGCTCCTCCGGCGACCTAATTTCGGCAAGATCGGACATCCGGTGCTTTCCCGTGCAGGCGACGAAAACGATGATCCCGGACCCACAATGCCGGTCATCCATCGCTTGAATGCACGCACTGAACTCCGCTAGCCCGTCAAGCGTTGCAGTCGGCTGGGACAGGAGTAGCGCGTGACCAAGGTCTTGCTGGTCGAGGACCACGAGGAGCTGTGGGATTTTCTGTCACGCCGGCTGCGCCGCCACGGCTTCGAGGTGGTGCTCGCCCATGACGGCCAGCAGGCGCTGGACCAGATCGGCACCGAGGCGCCCGACATCGTTCTGCTCGACATGGACCTGCCGGTCCTGAATGGTTGGACGGTGGCGCGAACCTTGCGCGGCGATCACGTCACCGTGCCGATCATCGCGCTGACCGCGCATGCCATGGCCGGCGACCGGGCCAAGGCGCTGGCCGCCGGCTGCGACGACTACCATGCTAAGCCGGTCGATTTCCACAAGCTGCTGGTGCAGATCGATGATACGCTGTTGAAGCGTGAGGAGGCGGAGTAAGCAAGGCTGGGACTCTACCCCTGGCTCCGCCCGGGAGCCCATCCCTCAAGGGAAGGAGTTACAAGGCGCGACTGCCCCTTGGCGGGGTGTGAAGCGGAGCCCCATGCTTTCTTGCCTGCGGCGTTCAGCCAGTCCAGTTGGCCGGTGCGGTTGCGGTAAAATGCTGCGTGCCGTTGGAGAACATCGCGGCACTGCCGCCGGTCACGCTTTGGCGGTCGAACTGGATCGAGTTCACATACAGATTGCGGTCGGTCGTCGCGGTGCCGCCCCAGGCGTCGTTGATGAACGAGACGGCGATGTCGTGCGGGGTCAGGTTTTCGACGATGTTGGCGATGGTGATCGCCTGCGATTGGCCGGCAGCGTGGGAGGCGGTGGCCGTGTAGGTACCGCCCTGCTGCTGGCCGTCCACGAGGACGGTGAATTGCGCGTCACCCTTCCAGGCATCCTCCGACACGTTCAGCGTCAGCGTACTCGGTGCCGATGGCGTGGTGGACTTTTCGACGACGCCGAACGATGCAGTGCCGTTCGAGAACAGCGAGGCGGTGGTGCCGGCGACCGGGTTGCCGTCGAGCGTGGCGCCGGTAAGGAATAGGTTGCGGTCGGTGCTGGCAGTGCCGCCCCAGGCGTCGTTGATGAAGGTAACGCCGATCTCGTGCGTACCGGTGGAGAGCGTGATGCCGACCGCGAAGGCCTGGCTTTGGCCGAGCGCGTGCGAGGCGGTGGCGGTGTTGACGCCGCCGACCTGCTGGCCGTCGACGCTGATGGTGAATTGCGCGTCGCCTTCCCAGGCATCTTCCGAAACGTAGATCACCAGCCCGGCTCGTGTCGGCGCGGGCAGCCAGGGCGAGGTCGTCACCAGCGCCGGCTCGGAGGCGAGCGCAGTGTTGCCGGATGCGGCCGCGGGGCCGTTGACCAGCTGTGCCGCGGTCAGGCCATAGAAGACGTTGCCGCTTACCATGGCGGTGATCCCGGTTGCGTTCCACACCCCCGATATCGAGGGCGAGGCGAGGTCGTTGAGGATGGTATTGCCCGTGACCGACAGGTTGGAGCCGGCGTGCAGGCTGCCCTCCTCGCCGAACGCGACCATCGCCGGGTTGCTCGACCGTGGCCCCTGCTCGATCACGTTGTTGCGCACCGTCGCAGCGCCGCCATTGGGTAGGTCGATGCTGTAGCTGGCGGTGCCGTCGGGTCCGTCCTGGATGCGGCTGTTGGTGATCGTAGTCTGCTCGGCCCGGCTTTTGATCTCGTGGCCGACCACCGCGTCGTGGAAGTAGCTGCCATCAATCGACAGGCTGGCGATGTCGCCGACGTAAAGGTTGTGGGTGTAGCCGTCGCCGATGCCGTTATGGCCAAATTCGCTGTTGCGGATGGTGATCGTGCCGACCCCGCCGCTGCCACCCAGGATGCCGTCCTGGTTGTCGTGGAACCAGCTGTTGGTGATGGTCAAGTTGCCGGCCTGGTAACGGATGCCCGCGCCGTTGCCGTCGGCGACCTGCGCTCCAGAGATCTCGATATGGTCGAGGGTCACGTCGGTGTTGGTGGTCAGCACCGCCTTGCCGTCGGGCGGCGCCTGGGTCGCCGACAGGTGAACCATGCCGCCGACGCCTTCGATGGTGATCTTGGTGTTGATGGTCGCGAAGTCGTTGAGGTAGGTGCCCGCCTGCACCTGGATCACGTCCCCATCGTGGGAGGCGATGACCGCATCGGCGATGCGGGTGTATTGCTGCGCCGCGCCGACGTAAAGTATCGCCATGAAGATGTTCCTGTTGCTGAATGTGAATGGCGGAGAGGAAAGCTGCGAGGCCAACTTTCCGGCTACCTCGACCTTTTTTCTTGAATACAAATGCTAAATATCAACTGCAACGTTCACACCGCGGCCGAGTTCGTGATGTCTGTAATTTTCGGTATAGTCAAGCAATAATTTCGATAGCCTACAAGTCTGCAATATTTCGTGTTATTATTAGCTTTGGATGCGAATATTGGAACGCTGGCCGGTTGTTTGACCCTGAATCATCCGTTTCAAAACGGTCCTTGCGGGACTTGGTATATTTCGGCCTGAATCGCGCCCGCCATACTCCAAGCCAACCGCAATGCTCAGGTTGACTCTGCCGGATCGACCTGAAAAAAATGGCAGCATCCTAGGATGCTGCCAAGTTCAGGGAGGAAACGTCCAAGATGCAGCGCGCCGAAGCAGCGCCGCACACCCAATGAGCCACGTCTGAGTGACGGCGGCAAGGTATTTTGCTGCGTCGCACAATTTCTTCATCGACTAGACCCGCTTTTAGGTCGATTTGAACTGGATCAACCGGAGCCAGACTGCCGAACTTCGCCAAAGCGTTGACGGGCGCGTCCAGGATGATCACGCAACGTTCCGATCGGCTCGTCCGTTAGCACGCACCCTCATACCCATTCGCAGACTGGCTTCATGCTTTCGAGCCCTGCATCCATCACTGCCGGGAGGAAAGCCAATGGCACGGCTCGTCATCGTCTCGAACCGAACGCCCAGCCCGCGCGAACACGGCCCTGCCGCCGGTGGCCTGGCGGTGGCGGTGGCCGACGCAATGGTGCCTGGATCGCTTTGGTTCGGCTGGAGCGGCCGGCGCGGTCCCACCACCGAACCCGAGATAGCCGAGGCCGACGGCGTCACCTACGCCACCATTAATCTGGAGGAGGCCGAGTACCGGCTGTTCTATGTCGGTTTCGCCAACGGCGCGCTGTGGCCGCTGCTACATTTCCGCCTGGGGCTGGTCGATTTCCGGCGCGAGGATTTTCGGGCTTACTACGCCGTCAACCAGCGCTTCGCCACGGCCCTGGCGCCGTTGCTGCGGCCCGACGACCTGGTCTGGATTCACGACTACCACCTGTTTCCGCTCGGCGCCGAGCTGCGCCGGCTTGGCGTTGCAAACCGCATCGGCTTTTTCCTGCATACGCCGTTCGTGCCACCAGCGGTGTTCGCCGCCCTGCCCGGCGCCGAGACACTGATCCGCGACCTTTGCGCCTGCGACGTCGTCGGCTTCCACACCGAAGGCTACCGCAACGACTTCCTCGAATGCGCCCGCCACATGCTGGGCGTGGTGCCCGATGCTGATGGCCGCTTCGCCTTCGAGGACCACGAGGTCAAGGCGATCGTCGCCCCCGTCGGCATCGACGCCAATCGGTTCACCGCCGATGCCGTGCGCGCCGCCCGCCGTGCCGAGGCCAAACGCCTGCGTGAGAGCATGGGCGACCGCGCGCTCGCCATCGGCGTCGACCGGCTCGACTACTCAAAGGGCCTGCCGCAGCGCTTCATCGCCTTCGGCCGGTTACTCGCCGACTTCCCCGAGCACCGCCGGCATGTCAGCTTCCTGCAGGTGGCGGCGCGGTCGCGCGAAGATGTCGGCGATTACCAGCGGCTGCGCCGCGAGCTCGATCGCATGGCCGGCGACACCAATGGCCGGTATTCCGAATTCGACTGGACGCCCTTGCGCTATATGACGCGCACTCTGACCCGCACCACCCTGGCCGGATTTTTCCGTATCGCCCGGCTGGGCATCGTGACGCCGCTACGCGACGGCATGAACCTGGTCGCCAAGGAGTATGTCGCGGCCCAGAACCCGTCCGATCCAGGGGTACTGATCCTATCGCGCTTCGCCGGGGCGGCGGA
>JAYTTA010000463.1:0-14889 GCA_043745345.1 Acetobacteraceae bacterium
TGATACCGGTATGTCGACTATAGATCACGCTAGCTCATCCTGTACTCTATTTAAGTCGCAATATTGCTAGATTGCGTCGCGCGTGAGGCGGTCAACGCCAAAATCACCGAATCTTGCGGACTGGCCTAAGTCTTATCAGCTTCGGATCTTATCCGCTAACGCACCACCCGGTCCGGCCAGAACCGCGCATCCGCGCGCGCCAGGCCGCCACCGACCCCGACGCCCGCGCCGTCGGCCCGCCAGCAGGCGGCGCCGGTCATCGTGCCATCATCGTCAAAGGCGATGCCATTCATGCCGCCGGCGACGTGCGGCAGCACCGACAACTCATGGCCTCGCAGCCGCAGGGCGCGAAGGATGATTTCCGGAAAGGTGTCCTCCAACTCCAGCACCGGCCCCTCGGTCCACAGCCGCGGCGCCTCGACCGCCTCCTGCAGTGTCATGCCGTGATCGATCAGGTTGATCAGCGCCTGCATAGCACTCGGGAAGATGCGCTTGCCGCCCGGCAGGCCGAGTGCGAAACGCACGCGTCCGTTCCGCAGCGCCATCATCGGCGACATCGATGTGGTGACGCGCTTGCCCGGCGCGATCGACAGCACGCTGCCCGGCCGCGGGTCGAACGTCGCCATGTAGTTGTTGGGGATGATGCCAGTGCCGGGCACGATGAACCGCGCGCCGAACAGGCTGTTGATGGTGAAGGTGCAGGCGGCGATGTTTCCCCGATCGTCCGCCGCCGTCATGTGCGTTGTGTGCGGAGAATGCTCCGGCGACACACCTGCGCTCCATTGCTGCGTGCGCCGCATGTCAATGCGCGCACGGAGTGTTTCCGCGTAATCCTTCGAGGTCAGTCGGTCCACCGGAACATCGAAAAAATCGGGATCGCCCGAAGCCGAGGCGCGATCCGCGAACGCGATCTTCATCACTTCGGCCAACAGATGAGACAGATCAGCCGAGCCGAAGCCCATCGCGGAAATGTCAAAACCTTCCAGGATGTTCAGCATCTGGACGATGTGAATGCCGGACGCGGCGGGCGGCGGCGGCCCGACGATCTCGAAGCCGCGATAGGTGCCGCGGATCGGTGTCCGCTCGCGGACCTGGTAGCCGACGAGGTCGGCGCGCGACACGGTGCCGCCATGGGCCTGGATGTGGTCGGCGACGGTATCGCCGATCGCGCCGCCATGCAGCGCGCCCTCGCCCTCTACCGCGATGGTGCGCAGGGTCTGCGCGTAATCGCCCATGATCAGCCGCGCGCCGGCCGGCAGCGGCGATCCATCCGGAAAAAACAGTTTTCTGGCGCCCGCATCGGCAAGCAGGTCCGGCGCCGCCTCGCCCAGGCAAGTGTGCAGAAAGGGCGTCACCCGGAACCCCTTCGCGGCCAGCCGGATGGCCGGCTGCATCACGTCGTCAAGGGAAACCGAACCGAACCGGCGCAGCGCCTCGCACCAGCCGCGCAACGAGCCGGGTGCGGCGACCGCGGCCGGCCCCACGGTGTTGGCGCCGTCGATGGTGTCATAATTCTCCAGAGCGCCACCCGGCACCGGCCGGTACATGTCGGGACGCCCGGCCAGGGGCACCGTGCTCATGGCATCCAGGATGCAGTGGCTGCCGTCGGCACGCCGAAAATGGGCGGTGCCGCCGCCGACCAGTCCGATCATCATCGGCTCAACCACGGTCAGCGCGAACAACGTCGCCACCGCGGCGTCGATCGCGTTACCGCCGCCGGCCAGCATCTCGGCCCCGGCCGCGCTCGCCAGCGGGTGGTTCGAGGTCACCATGCCGACGCTGCCGGCCGCGGATTTCTTTTCTGCTCTGAAGACGATGGCGGCGCGTTCACGCCAGCTTGGATTGCTCATTCTCTTCCTTTATCGCGCGCGCCAGGCGGAGGGCCGGGTCATTTCCTCGAATATTTCGCAACATGCAACCATTCCCCGGCCGGCGTCGCAACCGGCTTGCCTGACGCGCAGGACGTGGCATGCTCGCGCCGGGAAAAGGTGTCCTTGGAAGATGCTAGACGATCTTTATGGATTGAGCCTGTCCACGTCCTCGTCCGCGGCGCGTGATGCCTATGACGAGGGCGTCGGGCTGCTGCTGTCAGGCAATGTCGGACCGGTGGCGGCGTTCGAACGCGCCATCGCGGCCGACCCGGGTTTCACGCTCGCCCATGCCGCGCGGGCGCGATCCTTTCAACTCGTCGGCGACATGAAGCCGGCACAGGCCGCGATCGAGGCTGCCCGGTCGTGTGCGGATCGCCGGTCCTGTGGGGATCCTCTATCGGAGCGTGAGGCCAGCCACCTGGCGTTCTCGGAGCTTCTGATCGCCGGCAACGCCAGCGCAGCCCTCGCTTGCGCGAAAAAACACCTGGAGACATGGCCGCGCGATGCGATGGTGCTCAACCCCTGCGCCTCGGTGTTCGGGCTGATCGGGTTTTCTGGGGTCGCCGGCCGCGAGCAGGACCAGCTTGTCCTGCTCGATAGCCTGGCGCGGCACTATGGCGACGATGCCTGGTTTCTCTGCACCCACGCCTTCGCCCTGGCCGAGATCGGCGACCGCGCGGCGGCGCGGGAGAAGATCGAGCGCGGCATGGCGATGGCGCCACGCCATGCCCACGGCGCCCACATCCGCGCCCACATCTACTACGAGGATGGCGAGCAGGCGGCGGCGACGGGCTATCTTCGGGAATGGATCGCCGATTATCCGCCGGAAGCCATCCTGCACTGCCACCTCAGTTGGCACCTGGCGCTATGCGAGCTGGAAGCCGGCGACCTCGACGCCGCCTGGCACCGCTACGCCGAAAACATCGATCCCGCCGTCAAATGGGGTCCGGCGCTGAACACCCTGACCGACGGTATTTCCTTCCTGTGGCGGGCCGAGCTCGCCGGCAACCCGCGCGATCCGGCGCGCTGGCGCAGCCTGCATGATTTCGCCCAGAAAGTGTTCCCACGTGCCGGGCTGGCCTTCGCCGACGTGCATATCGCGCTCGCTGACGCCGTCACCGGCAACGGCGACAGGCTGGAAGTCCGCGTGCGCCAGCTCGACGAGCTCGCCCGCAGCGGACGGGCTCCGGCGGCCCCGGTCGTCGCCGCCCTGGCCACCGCCTTCATCGCGTTCCAGGCCGCCGACTGGGACGGCGTCATTTCCGCAATCGAACCGGTCGCCGGCGAGCACGAGCGCATCGGCGGCAGCCGCGCGCAGCGTGACCTGGTCGAATTCACCTTGCTGAAGGCCTATGCCAACGCCGGTAGACTTTCCGATCTCCAGCGCTATGTCGGCTCTCGCCGGATGGGCGCGGCGCCGGTTGCCGGCCTGTCCTAGCTAAACTTGGAGCGTCCGATGCAACATCGAAAACTTGGCCGCACTGGGCTGGAGGTCTCGATACTAGGCTTTGGCTGCGGCGCAGTCGGCGGACTGATGGTGCGCGGCAGCGATGCCGACCAGGAGCGCGCGGTAGCCCGCGCCGTCGAACTCGGCATCAACTATTTCGACACCGCGCCGAGCTATGGCGACGGCGTGTCGGAACGGAATCTCGGCCGTGTTCTGGCAAAGCTGAGGCCGGATGTGTTCGTCGGCACCAAGATCCGGCTGCGCGCCGACGAGAAGGCGGACATTGGCCGGGCGATCGCGGCCGGACTTGAGGCCAGCCTGAAGCGCCTCGGCCGCGACCACGTCGATCTTTTCCAACTCCACAACCCGATCACTGCAAATGGCGACGGCGAGACGCTGACCGCGCGCATGGTGATCGAGCAGGTTGCGCCGGCTTTCGAGGCCGCGCGGGCGCACGGGAAAACAAGCTTCTTCGGCATCACGGCGATCGGCGACACCGAAGCGTTGTTGCAGGTGGTGGATAGCCGAAAATTCGACACTGCCCAGGTCAGCTACAACCTGCTCAACCCCAGCGCCGGCATGGCAGTCGCGGCAGGCTTCCCAGGCCAGGACTATGACAACCTGCTGCACCGGCTGCACGCCGGGAACATGGGGGCGATCGGCATCCGCGTGCTGGCCGGCGGCGCATTGACCGGCGAGGCCGCGCGCCATCCCATCGCCAGCCTGCCACCCGAGCCGATCGGCTCCGGCCCCGACTATGATTCCGATCTGTTCCGCGCCCGGACGATGAGAGTGCTTATCGAGCAGGGCCATGCTTCCTCCCTTGTCGAGGCCGCGATCCGGTTCGCCCTCTCCCACCCGGCGCAAAGCACCACCTTGATCGGCATTGCAACGCCGGAACAGTTCGAGGTCGCGGCCAGCGCCGCCGCCAAGGGCCCCCTGCCCGAAGCCGCCCTGGCCGCGATCCGGGAGTTGCAGGCCGGATTTCGATGATGTCCGACGAGAGAACGATCCGTAAAGCCGAGGCAGGGGATCTTGAGGTCGTCCGCGACCTCACCATCGCCGCCTACGAGCCCTACACCGAGCTGTTCGGCGCGCCGCCGATGCCGGTGACGGAGGATTACGCGCCGCGGATCGCCGCCGACGAGGTCTGGCTGTTGTGTGATGGCGCTGGGATCATCGGGCTGATGGTGGTCGAGCTGCACGCCGATCATTTCCTGATCTACAGCATCGCCATCCGCCCCGACCGCAAGGGCCAGGGCAACGGCACCCGCCTGCTCGAATGGGTGGAGCGCCGGGCGCGCGACGCGAATGTCAAAGAGCTTCGCCTTTACACCAACTCCAGGATGACGCGGAATATCGCGCTTTATAGCGCCCATGGCTACTGCGAGACCGGTCGGATCCCAATTCCGTCGCATCCGCATATGACCCGGGTCAACATGGCCAAGCCGCTATCCTGATCCGTCCTGCGGAACGCGTTGACGCAGGTTGGCATTCTCCTGTCTGATTGACGCTTCAAATAAAAAGAGGCCTGACCATGCGCTTCCGCTCCCTGCTCGCGGTGCTCTGCGTTGCTCCGTTGCTGGCAAACACCGCTTTGGCCAAGGACGATCTGGTCATCGGCGTGGCGCAGTTCCCCTCCGCCCTGCACCCCAACATCGATTCCGAGGTGATAAAGGCTTACGTGGTCGGCTTCGCGGTGCGACAGATCACCGCCTTCGACAAGGACTGGAAAAACGCCTGCCTGCTGTGCACCGAACTGCCGACGATCGCCAACGGCCTGGCCAAGGTCGTGGACCTGCCCGGCGGCGGCCGCGGCATGGAAGTCACCATCAAGCTCAAGCCGGACCTCAAATGGGGCGACGGCCATCCGGTCACGGCGCGCGACATCGCCTTCACCTGGAAGCTGGCGCGCGATCCCGCTTCCGGCTTCAGCAACAGCCATCCCTGGGACCGCGCCAAGAGCCTCGACATTATCGACGACCACACCGTCGTCCTGCACCTCGACCGCGTTCTGGTCGCCTACAACCAGTGGGACCAAATCCTGCCCGAGCATATCGAGGCGCCGATCGCTGCCGCCAACACCGCACCCGGCGCCTACATCAAGGCCACCGCGTACAACAGCGCGCCGACCACGCCGGGATTGTGGGACGGCCCCTACATGGTGACAGGCTACGAGTCCGGCGCGCAGATCGTGTTCGGCCAGAACCCGAACTGGGCCGGACCGAAGCCGGGCTTCAAGCACATCGTCATCAAGCTGATCGGCAATACCGCCGCGTTGCAGGCCAACCTGCTCTCAGGCGATGTCGACATGGCCGCCGGCGAAGGCGTCGGGCTGACCATCGATCAGGTGCTGGCGCTGAAGTCGCAGTATCCCGACAAATTCAACTACGTATTCAAGCCGAGCCTGACCTACGAGCACATCAACCTGCAGCGCGATAACCCAATATTTTCCGACCTGCGTGTCCGTCAGGCGATGCTGATGGCGCTCGACCGCAAGACACTGACCGACAAGTTGTTCGGCGGCATGCAGCCGGTGGCCGCGACCTGGGTCAATCCGCTCGACGCCAACTTCGACAAATCCGTCCGCACCTATCCGTTCGACCTGCCCGGCGCCAGGAAGCTGCTGACTGAGGCCGGCTGGACGCCCGGCCCGGACGGCATCTGCCGCAACCCGGCCGGCCAGCGCCTTTCGATCGAGTTCAGCACCACCGCCGGCAACAAGCTGCGCGAACTGACCCAGCAGGTGTTGCAGAACCAATGGAAGGCCGCCTGCGTCGAGGTCACCATCAAGAACGAGCCGCCGCGCAGCTTCTTCGGCGAGACGGTGAAGAAGCGGCTGTTCACCGGCATGGCGATGTTCGGCTGGAGCAGCGGCGTCGGCGACTCGCCGCGTCGCACTCTCGGCAGCGACAACATCCCGACCGCCGCCAACAGCTTCGGCGGAGCCAACTACGTCGCCTTCTCCGACCCGAAGATGGACGCCGACATCGCCGCCGCCGAAACCGAGCTCGATCCCGAGAAGCTGTTATCGGTCTGGGCCGACATGCAGCGCATCTATGTCGAGCAGTTGCCGGTGCTGCCGTTGTTCTTCAGGGCCGAGCCGCACGTGTTTCCGAAATGGCTGAAGGGCTACGAGCCGACCGGCCATACCGATTACAGCTCGATGCGATCCGAAAACTGGCAGCCAGGCTGATCCCGCCGCCGGCGCCGCTGCTAGAGGTCTCCAACCTCCAGGTTGCCTTTTCGACCGACGCCGGGCCGCGCTCCGTCGTCGCCGGCATCAGCTACGGCCTCGTGGCCGGCCGCACGCTCGGTGTGGTCGGCGAAAGCGGCTGCGGCAAGTCGATGACGGCGCTGGCGCTTATGGGGCTGGTGCCGGCGCCGGGCCTGGTCACGGGTTCGATCCGGTTTCAGGGCGAGGAGATCGTCGACCAGGATGCCGAGGAATGGCAAAAGCTGCGTGGCAAGCATGCGGCGATGGTGTTCCAGGAGCCGATGACCGCGCTCAACCCGGTGATGCCAATCGGCCGCCAGATCGCCGAGGTGCTGGTGCTCCACGAGGAAAAAAGCTGGCGCGAGGCCGGCGAGCAGGCGGTGGCACTGCTCGACGCGGTCGGCATCCCCTCGCCGCGGGAGCGCGCCTCCGCCTACCCGCACCAGTTCTCCGGCGGCCAGCGCCAGCGCGCAATGATCGCCATGGCGCTGGCCTGCCGCCCAGCGCTGCTGATCGCCGATGAGCCGACGACGGCACTCGACGTCACCATCCAGGCCCAGATCCTCGACCTGATGCGCCGGCTGCAGGACGAGATCGGCATGGCGATCCAGTTCATCAGCCACAACCTCGCGGTGATCAGCGAGATCGCCGACGAGATCGTGGTGATGTATGCCGGCCGCATCGTCGAGCGCGCGCCGGCCGCCGCCCTGTTCGACCAGCCGCTGCATCCCTACACGCTTGGGCTGATTTCGACCCTGCCGAACCCCGGCCGCCGTGCCGAGCGCCTGCCGGTCATTCCCGGCGGCGTGCCCGACCTTGCCACTTCGTTCCAGGGCTGCCGTTTCGCCGATCGCTGCGCGCGCGGCGACGCCGGCTGCCGGGCCGCCGAACCGGCGCTGGAGGAACTGGCTCCCGGGCATTTCGTCGCCTGCTTCAAGGCCGGCACATGACCGAGCTGCTGGCGCTCGACCATGTCAGCGTGGATTTTTCTGTCGCCGGCTCTGGCTTTCTCAGCCGCCGGCGCGTGCTGCGGGCGGTCGCCGATGTCAGCCTGTCGATCGCGCCCGGCGAGACCCTGGCGCTGGTCGGTGAAAGCGGCAGCGGCAAGAGCACCATCGGCAACGTCGTCGCGGGGTTGCAGGCGCCAAGCTCCGGCAGCCTGCGCATCAATGGCAACAATCTGGATGCGTCGAACCGCCGCGAGCGCGAGCGCGCCATCCAGATCATCTTCCAAGACCCGTTCGCCGCTCTCGACCCGCGCATGACGGTTGCCGCAATCATCGCCGAGCCCTTGAAGATCAACCGCATCGGCACCGACGACGAGCGCCGACATCGCGCGGAAAAGCTGATCGGCCAGGTCGGGCTGCCGCGTGACGCGCTCAACCGCTACCCGCATGAATTCTCCGGCGGCCAGCGGCAGCGTATTGCCATCGCCCGCGCCCTGGCGCCCGAGCCGAGGCTGGTGGTGGCGGACGAGCCGCTATCGGCGCTCGACGTGTCGATCCAGAGCCAGATCCTCAATCTGATGCGCGACATCCAGCAGCGCACCAATCTCGCCTATCTGTTCATCAGCCATGACTTGGCGGTGGTGGACTACCTCGCCGACCGCGTGGCCGTGCTGTATCTCGGCCGGCTGGTCGAGTTGGCACCGCGGGCCGAGATTTTTTCGAGCCCGTCGCACCCCTACACCATGGCGTTGCTGGACGCGGTACCGCGGATCGGGCGCAAGCGCCGCCGCAACATGGAAATTCGCGGCGAGATGCCAAGCCCGCTCAACGCCCCTTCCGGCTGCGTCTTCCACACGCGCTGCCCCAAGGCTCAGCCGGTATGCACTTCGGAAATACCCAGGCTGGAACCGGCACCCGGCCGCCCCGCCCAATCCGCCGCCTGCCACTTCAAGGAGTGATCGCGCATGGCCCGGTTTATCCTATCCCGTGTTGGGCAGGCCCTGGTCGTGCTGCTGATCATGTCGGTCGTGATCTACGCCCTGATCGGCCTGATGCCCGGCGATCCGTTGGACGAGATGATGGCGGCCAACCCCGGCGCCACGCCCGAGGTGGTGGCCCGGATGCGCGCCATCTACGGCCTCGACCAGCCGCTGATGTTGCGCTACTGGCACTGGCTGGTGGCGGCGCTGGGAGGTGATTTCGGCACCTCCCGACTGCACTCGCAGGATGTCATGCGGGTGCTGGCGCCAGCGCTGGCGCAGACCTGCAAGCTGATGCTGCTGAGCTTCCTGCTGAGTGTGGTGCTGGCACTTGGACTCGGCATCGCGGCGGCGCTGCGGCCCGGCGGCTGGCTCGACAGTGTTGTCAGCCTTGCCGCCTTCGCCGGCATTTCGGTGCCAGTGTTCTGGTTGGCGCTGGTGATGATCCTGGTGTTCGCGGTGAAGCTGCACTGGCTGCCGGCCAGCGGCAGCGGCAACCTTGGCGACGGCGGCCTCACCGATCAGGCCCGCCATCTGGCGATGCCGGTGATCACCCTCGCGCTCGCCAGCACCGGACAGTTCATTCGTTACGTGCGCGCCGCGATGATGGAAACGCTGGGCATGGACCACATCCGCACCGCCCGCGCCAAGGGCGCGCCCGAGCGCCGCGTAGTCCTGGTGCACGCGTTCCGCAACGCGCTGATACCGGTGGTGACGGTGATGGCGCTGAGTTTTGGGACATTGTTTTCCGGCGCGCTGGTAACCGAGACGATGTTCGCGTACCCCGGCATGGGCAAGATGATCTTCGACGCCATCCTCGGCAACGACTTCAACCTGGCCCTCACCGGCCTGCTGTTCGCGACACTCATAACGCTGCTGAGCAACCTCGCCGCCGACCTTGCTTATGGCTGGCTTGATCCGCGGATTTCCCTCGCATGAGCACGACAATGGAGGCGTTGCCGGATGCCGCCATCGCTGGCTGGCGGCTGCGCTGGCGCCGGTTCAGAACCCACCGCCCGGCGATGGTGAGCCTGGTCGTGCTGGTGCTGCTCATTCTGTTCGCGCTCGCCGCTTACCCAGTGCAGTGGTACTTCGAAATAGACCCGTTCGCCACCGACCTGCTGTCGCGGTTCGATCCGCCCTCGACCGCGCACTGGCTCGGCACCGACGATGCCGGCCGTGACGAACTCGTGCGGCTGATGATCGGCGGCCAGATGTCGCTGCTGGTCGGGCTGCTGGCAACCGCCGTCGGCGCCGTCGTCGGGCTGGTCATCGGGCTGCTCGCCGGCTATTTCGGCGGGCGCACGGACGCCATCCTGATGCGCTTCACCGACGGCATGATCGCGCTGCCGCTATTGCCGCTGCTGATCGTGATCGGCGCGGTCGACCTGACCAAGATCGGCTTCTCGCAGGAATTCGCCCATTCCGGCGCCGCCGGCTTCTGGCGCGTCATCGTCATCATCGCCCTGGTTGACTGGACCTCAATCGCGCGCCTGGTCCGCGCCGCCACGCTGGCGATCCGCGAGCGCGATTTCGTCCGCGCCGCCCGGGTCAGCGGCGCCGGGCCCATCTACGCGATGATCGCCCACGTGCTGCCCAACATTGCCACCCCGCTGATCGTCGCCGTGACGTTGACCGTCGGGCGCGTCATCCTGCTCGAATCCGTGCTCAGCTTCCTCGGCTTCGGCATCGTCCCGCCAACGCCGAGCTGGGGCAACATGCTGAACAACGCGCAGGAACTGGTCGCCACCGCCCCGGCGCTCGCGATCTATCCCGGGCTGCTGATTTTCGTCACCGTCATCGCCGTCAACTTCCTGGGCGACGGCCTGCAGCACGCTTTCGATCCACGTTCACAGCGACGCTGATTGCACGGATTCGGCCAAGCCGATACCCTTTCAACCAACCGCAATGCCTGGAGAACAAACCATGTCGCGCATCCGTTTCGGGGCCTTCCTCGCCCCGCACCACCCGGTCGGCGAGAACCCGATGCTGCAGTTCCGCCGCGACCTAGATTTCGCCGAGCGCCTCGACCAGCTCGGCTTCGACGAGTTCTGGTGCGGCGAGCACCATTCCACGGGGTGGGAGATGATCGCCTCACCGGAGATGTTCCTCGCCGCCGCCGGCGAGCGCACCAAGCGCATCAAGCTCGGCACCGGCGTCGTTTCGCTGCCCTACCACCACCCGTTCAACGTCGCCCAGCGCATCGTGCAGCTTGACCACATGACCGGCGGCCGCGTGATCTTCGGCTCCGGCCCCGGCGCGCTGGCGTCCGACGCGCACATGCTCGGCATCGACCCGATGACCCAGCGCGACCGCCAGGACGAGGCGATCGGGATCATCCGCCGGCTGTTCAACGGCGAGCGCGTGACCGCCAAAAGCGAATGGTACACGTTGCAGGACGCCGCCTTGCAGATCCTGCCCTACCAGGAGGAAATCCCCTTCGCCGTCGCCTCTCAAATTAGTCCTTCAGGCATGACGTTGGCCGGCAAGCACGGCATCGGTGTGATCTCGATCGGCTCGATGTCTGCCGAGGGCCTCAACGCACTGCCCACCCAATGGAGCTTCGCCGAAGCCGCCGCCGCGAAGCACGGCACCAAGGTCGATCGCCGCAACTGGCGCGTGGTGCTGAGCTGGCACGTCGCCGAAACCCGCGAGAAAGCCCGCGTCGAGGCCCGCGACGGCCTGATGCGCTGGCATAACGAATACATCACCGGCACCCTGCAGCGCCCAGGCTCCAAACCCTTCAAGACACCCGACCAAGCGGTCGACCTGACTGCGTTCTCCGACGGCGCCGCCTCGGTGATCGGCACGCCCGACGACCTCATCGCGATGATCAAAAGCGTCATCGAGGTCAGCGGCGGCCTCGGCACCATCATCGGCTTCGCCCATGACTGGGCCAATCCCGAGAATACCTTTCGAAGCTGGGACATGGTGGCCCGCTACGTGGTGCCGGAAATCAACGGCTACCTGGCCAGCATGCGCCGGTCGCAGCAGCACGTGATCGAAAACCGTGCCGTGTTCGACCGCGCCGGCGAGGCGATCATGGCCAAGATCATGGAAAACGAAACCGCCGCCGCGGCCCTGGCCGTAACCCGCGGCAGCCGGTTCAGCGTTTCGGGCAGCAACACGCCGGACTTCGAGAAGAAAGTGGCGTCGGCCAGCGACTGACGCCGTAGGGAGTAAGCAAGGTTGGGCGCTGCCCAAACCCGCCAAGGGGCCGCCGCCCCTTGGAACCCCTCTACTTAAAAGGATGCGCTCCCGGGCGCTTCCCGGGCGGGGCCAGGGGCAGAGCCCCAGCCTTTTTGCCTACGGCGCTCAGGCCTTCACCAGCGGGCACCCACTCTCCGCCAGCGGCTTGAACGCCCGGTCGGCCGGGATGGTCTTGACCAGCTTGAAGAAGTCCCAAGGGTCCTTCGACTCGGCGACGGTCTTGGTTTCCCACACGTACATGTTGTGGACGAACTTGCCGTCGGCGCGGACCGTGCCCTGGTAGAACGGGTCTTCCACCGGCATCAGCTTCATCTGGTCGGCAACGGCGCGGCCGCTGGCGTGGGCCTGATCGACGCCAATGGCGGCGGCGGCTTTCAGGTAGTGGGTGACGGCCGAGTAGATGCCGGCGTGATAAAAATTCGGCTTGGAGTTGTGGTACAGCGGCTGGAATCGGGCGGCGAACTCGATTGCGGCCGGGTTTATGTTCCATACCCATGGCATGGTGCAGATAAGGCCCTGGGCGGTGTCGAGGCCGACCGAGCGTATGATGTAGTCCTGCAGCACCAGGCAGGCGAGTTTGACGCCCGACTGCGGAATGCCGAACTCGTGCGCCTGCTTGATGCAGTTGGCGGTGTCGTCGCCGGCATTGGCGAGGCAGATCACCTTGGCGCCGCTGGCCTTGGCGCTGACCAGCTGGCTGGAGAAGTCAGTGGTGCCGGGAAAAGCGTAGGTGGTGCGCCCGACCTCGCGCCCGCCGGCCTTGCGCAGCGCCTCGGCCGCATCGTTGGTCATGGCATGGCCGGAGATGTAGTCCGGCAGGATGAAGAACCAGGTGTCGGCGCCCTCGCCTGTCGCGCCATTGACGGTGCCGTTGGCGTTGGCCCAAAGGTCGAAGGTCCAGTGGATCTGGTTCGGGGTGCACAACTTGCCGCTGAGGTCGGCGACGCCGGCGCTGGTGAAGATGACCAGCTTGTCTTTCTCACGCGCGATCGAGCCAACCGCCAGGGCCACTGCCGATTGCGGAATGTCGAAGATCGCATCGACGCCTTCCTGGTCATACCATCGCCGCGCGATGCTGGCGCCGACATCGGGTTTCAGCAGCATGTCGGCCGATACCAGCTCGACCGCGATACCGGGATGCGCCTTGGTGAAATCCTCAATCGCAAACTTCGTCGCCAGCACGTCGCCGAGGCCGGTGGCCTCGGCGTAGGGGCCGGACATGTCGCTCATCACGCCGATCTTGAGCGGTTTTCCAGCGGCACGGGCGCGCGCGGGCAATAGTGCCGTGGCGCCAAGAGCGGCGGCCTGAAAGGTTTGCCGGCGGGTCGGATTGGGCATTCTAGCTCCTTGTTGGACGACGGCGGGGCCGCCGTCAGCTGGTTATCGTGAGGCCGTCATAGCCGTTGGCCGCGACCTCGTCGCATTTGCGCTTGTAGGCGTCGAAGCCGCCGACATAGGGCATGAAGATGCGCGGCTTGCCGGGGATGTTGGCGCCCATGTACCAGGAGTTGGCGAGCGGGTAGAGCGTGCGGTCAGCGACCTCGTTGACATGCGCGACCCACTCGGTTTCGGCCCGCGCGTCGGCCTCGATCCGGGTGGCGCCGCCGGCGCGCGCGCGGGTCAGGCAGTCGGCGATCCAGTCGGCGTGCTGCTCGATCGCCACGATCATCTGGGTCTTGACTGAGGGGCTGCCGGGGCCGGTGATGATGAACAGGTTGGGAAAGCCCGCGACCATCAGCCCGAGATAGGTGGTCGGACCGCCCGCCCATTTCTCCGCCAGCGCCGGCCCGCCCTCGACGCGAATGTCGATCTCCCGCATGGCGCCGGTCATGGCGTCGAAGCCGGTCGCGAAGGCGATCGCGTCGAGCTTGTATTCCTGTTTTTCGGTCCGCAGACCGGCCGGGGTCAACTCGATAATCGGCGCACTGCGGACATCGACAAGGGTAACATTGTCGCGGTTGTAGGTCTCGTAATAGTGGCTATCGAGGCACAGCCGCTTGGTGCCGATCGGGTGATCGTTTGGCGCCAGCAGCGCGGCGGTGGCCGGGTCCCTGACAATGCCGCGAATCTTCTCACGCACGAACTCCGCCGCGCTGTCATTGGCTGCCTGGTTCACCAGCAAGTCAGTATAGGAGAACAGAAAGCTGATGCTGCCGCCTTCCGCCCATTTCGCCTCATAGGCGGCGCGGCGTTCTTCCGCCGTGGCTTCAAGGGCGCGCTGGGTCGGCGCCGGATGGCCGGCGATGCCGAACGGTGTTTGCAGAGCGGCCTGGCGGCGCTCGACGTAGCTCGCCTTGTGCGCCTGCTCGCGCCCGGGATCGAGCGCGTCGTTGCGCGCCGGCAGGCTGAAGTTGGCGGTGCGCTGAAACACGTAAAGATGCCTGGCCTGGGCCGCGATCAGCGGGATCATCTGCACGCCGGAGGATCCGGTGCCGATCACGCCGACCACCTTGCCCGTGAAATCGACCGGCTCGGTCGGCCACAGGCCGGTGTGGTAGGTTGGGCCGCGGAACTGGTCGATACCGGGAAAATCCGGCACCCGCGGCGTCGACAGGTTGCCCGATGCCATGATGCAGAACCGGGCGATTACCGCCTCGCCGTGCTCCGTCGTCAGGGTCCACAGGTTGGTGCCGGGATTGAACACGGCGGCGCGGATGCGGGTGTTGAGCTGCACGTCGCGACGCAGATCGAACCGATCGGCGACGTGGTTGATGTAGCGCAGGATTTCGGGCTGGCCGCCGTAGCGCTCCGGCCATTTCCATTCCTGCTGCAGCTCGTCGGAGAACGAGTAGGAGTATTCGAGGCTTTCCACGTCGCAACGCGCGCCGGGATAGCGGTTCCAGAACCAGGTGCCGCCGACGCCGGCGCCGGCCTCGTAGGCGCGCACCCGCAGCCCGAGCGATCGCAGCTTGTGCAACGCGTACAGGCCGCCAAGCCCGGCGCCGACGATGACCGCATCGAAATCTTTTTCAGCGTCCGTGATTGACGAATTCACGTCGGGCATGTTTGCCGGATTCCTGTTTTCCGTGGTTGGGCTGGCGTTCGGATGAGTCGTTTCCCGCGCCATACTGACGGGTAGGTTTAAACGACCGAGGGGATAGCGGCAAGCTGCCGGCAAAGCTCAGGCACGAAACAGCGGGCAGCCGAACAGCGCCGGCGGCGGATAGGCGTCCGGGCCCGGCACCGCGCTCATCAGCCTGAACACATCCCACGGGTT
>JAYTTA010000464.1:0-3943 GCA_043745345.1 Acetobacteraceae bacterium
GCGGAAAAATTCAGGAAACCCTGCAGAAAAGCGGCATTGTAGGCGACCAGCCCGCAACCGAGCGGCCACCACGACCAGCGCCCGAACACTGCGCGGCTGTAGGCCACGGTGCCGAGCACCGGCAGCAGCAGGAACGCCCCGACCATGATCCTGCCCGCTAGGTGAACCCAGTGGGCGCCCTCGGGCAGCCGCCGCAGCACCGGTGTCAGCACCGCGTCGGTCGCGAGGTTGGGCAGGATGCCCCAATGCGGCCGATAGAACTCCGACAGCACGGCATCGCCTGGCCCTGAGGCCAGCACGAACGCCCGGGCGAGATGGTTGGGATAGTCGAGCAACGGCGGCACATCGACCAACGCCAAAGGCGCCAGCAGCAGCAGGCAAAAAGCCGTCAACGCAATTGGATATCGCCACCGCCAGACCTGCCGGCCGTAAAGCTGAAAACCGGAATGCCACCCGCCGAAGGACGATGCAGTTTTGCCAGACGCCCGAGCCTGGCTACTCACTGCCAGGCGCGATGCGTCAAACTGATCCTAGTCGGCGGCGTCGGCGACTTCTGCCGGGCTGCGCTTCTGATGCTTTATCTTCTCCATCGCCGTTTCGACATGGCGGGAGAAAACAAATTCCGCCGGACGCTGATGATCAAGCAAGATTTCCGGTGCCATCGGACCCTCGGTGCGGATACCGCGGATTGCCTGCATCAGCGGCTTCCACGGCTTGCGCACGGACTCCGCAACCGCTGAGGCCTCATAGCCGGAATGGACCATGCAGTCGGCGCATTTCTCATAGTTGCCGGTGCCGTAGCTGTCCCAGTCGGTGGTCTCCATCAACTCCCTGTATGTCTTGGTGTAGCCCTCGCCAAGCAGGTAGCAGGGCCGCTGCCAGCCAAAATAGGTGCGGGTCGGGTTGCCCCACGGCGTGCAATGGAACTGCTGGTTGCCAGCGAGGAAGTCGAGGAACATGGCGGACTGGTTGAACGCCCACCTCTTCTTCGACCGGCCCTTGCCCTCGCGTGCAAAGATGCCCCGGAACAGCTGCTTCGTCTTCAGCCGGTTGAGGAAGTGCGTCTGGTCAGGCGCGCGCTCGTAGGCATAGCCCGGCGACACCGAGATGCCATCGATACCCATCTCCGTCATGTCGTCAAAGAATGCGGCTACCTTCTCCGGCTTGGCGTTGTCGAACAGGGTGGCATTGATGATGGTGCGAAAGCCGAGTGCCTTCGCGCGCGAAATCGCGGCGATAGCGCGGTCATAGACACCGTCCTGGCACACCGAGCGGTCATGCTCCTCCCGACCGCCATCGAGATGCACCGACCAGGTAAAATACGGACCTGGCTTGAACTGGTCCATCTTCTTCTCGAGCAGCAGCGCGTTGGTGCAGACGATGACAAACTTTTTCCTCGCGATGCACGCCTCGACTACCTCGGCCAGCTCGCGGTGAAGCAGCGGCTCGCCGCCGGCAATGACCACAACCGGCGCGCCGCACTCATCCACCGCCTCCAGGCAGTCCGCGACCGACAGCCGCTGGTTTAGGATCTCGGCCGGGTAGTCGATCTTGCCGCAACCGGCACAGGCGAGGTTGCACCGGAACAGAGGCTCCAGCATCAGCACCAGCGGATAGCGCTTGTTGCCGATTAGGTGCTGCTTGACGACATACGCGCCGACACGAAGCATCTGGTTGAGCGGCACACCCATAAAACTATTGTCCTTATATTTAGACGGAGCGGGAAATCAGGCGTCGGCGAGTTGCGCCGGGAAGCGGAACTTCACGTCTTCGGCGACACCGGCGAGGGTGGAGATACGGATCTCGCCGAAGCGCTTCAATCCTTCCAGCACGCCCTGGACCAGCGTCTCGGGTGCCGAAGCGCCGGCGGTGACGCCGATCGACGCGATACCGGCGAACCATTCCGCCCGCAACGCGGAGGCGTCGTCGATCAGGTAGCTCGGCTTGCCAAGCTCCTCGCCGATCTCGCGAAGGCGATTCGAGTTCGAGCTGTTACGGCTGCCGACCACCAAGATGACGTCCACGGCCTTGGCCAGCTCCCGTACCGCGAATTGGCGGTTCTGGGTCGCATAGCAGATATCGCGCACGTCGGGTCCGACGATCGCCGGAAAACGCCGCTGCAACGCGGCGATGATCAGCCTGGTGTCGTCCACCGAAAGCGTGGTCTGGGTGATGTAGGAAAGCTTCGCAGGATCTGTGACATCCAGGGTCGCCACGTCGGCAACGGTCTGAACCAGGTGAACGCGGCCGGGGACCTGGCCGATGGTGCCCTCGACCTCGGCATGGCCGGCATGACCGACGAGCACGATGTCGCGACCTTGTGACGCATAGCGCCGGCCTTCGTTGTGAACCTTGGCAACCAGAGGACAGGTCGCGTCGATGACCGGGAGACCCCGTTCCGCCGCCAGCTCCTCGACTCGTCGGGCAACACCGTGGGCGCTAAAGATGGTCATTGCACCGGCGGGGACCTCGTCCAACTCATCGACGAAGATGGCGCCGCGGGTGCGCAAATCCTCGACGACGTGGGTGTTGTGCACGATCTCATGGCGCACATAGATCGGCGGCCCGTATTTCTTGAGCGCGCGCTCAACGATCTCTATTGCCCTTTCGACCCCTGCACAGAAGCCACGTGGTTGGGCTAACACGACGCTAATCATCAATACACTCCGGCTGGCATGAACATTTGGGCCGAGAATTCCGGTACCAGCTCAAGCCTGTAATTAAAAGGAGGTTCAATCACCTGCGCGATATGGCATGGAGGGGCGATGCCGGCAATGCTTTCCAGGGTTGGCGTTGCACGGCAATAATCGTCTAGAACATCGATTCGTTGTAACGGAACGCTTCGCAGACGTAATTTTTTGTGAGAAATTCTTGATTTCCGCGCCCTGGTCCTGTGTAAACACGGCCATGGCGATAGCTGAAGGCGTTTTATAAAACGATGAATGTTGCGACCAGATTGGTTGATTTGACCGGTGCCATGGCATTGGCGGCGGGAATCGTCGAAAAGTTCCTGGATGATCTACTGCCGCCCGTAGCCGGCATGGAGGCACGCTTGGTCGACGCCATGCGCTATGCCGCACTTGGCGGCGGCAAGCGCATGCGGGCCTTCCTGGTGCTGGAGACCGCGGCGCTGTTCGACACGCCGACGATTGCTGCCGGACGTGTCGCGGCATCGGTCGAGATGCTGCACGCCTACTCGCTGGTCCATGATGACCTGCCGGCGATGGATGATGACGACCTGCGCCGCGGCAAACCCACTGCACACCGGGCGTTCGATGAGGCAACCGCAATCCTGGCTGGCGACGCTCTGCTGACGAGGGCCTTCGAAATCCTGGCCGAGCCTGAAACGCATGCGGATCCGCAGGCGCGCTGCGACCTGATTATGGCGCTCGGTCGGGCATCCGGCGCGTGCGGGATGGCGGGCGGCCAGATGATCGACATGGCGAGCGAGGGCATTGTGCTTGATGCCGCGGAAGTCGGGCGGTTGCAGGCGATGAAGACCGGCCGGCTTATCCAGTACAGCGCGGAAGCCGGTGCTATCCTAGGCCGTGCGGCGCCACGCGACCGTGCGGCGCTGGCCGCGTACGGCGCCGATCTCGGCACTGCATTCCAGGTCGCCGACGACCTGCTGGATGCTGAGGGCACCGCCGAGGAAATCGGCAAGACCGCTGGCAAGGATGCGGCGGCAGGCAAGGCAACCATGGTGTCCGTGCTGGGAATCGATCGGGCCCGCGCGCTGGCGGATGAACTCTCGGCCCGCGCGATGCTTCATCTGGAGCCGTTCGGCGACCGGGCGGTGGTCTTGCGGTCCCTCGCGGGCTTCGTGGTTTCCCGCCGCAGCTGATAGTGGAATAGACATGTCTCTTTCGAAGACTCCTTTGCTGGACGTGGTTCGTGTGCCGTCGGAGATGCGCAATTTCTCGGGTTCGCAGTTGCGTCAGTT
>JAYTTA010000465.1:0-14871 GCA_043745345.1 Acetobacteraceae bacterium
AAGTCTCGCGTTGCCATGATCTCGTCGAGTTGCGTGGTCAAAGCGTGCGGATCGGTGTCGCCGAGGTTGCCGCCGGCCACCGCGCAAAAGCGCTGCCAGCGGTCGCCTGTGGGGAGAATGGAGAGGATGATCCAGCGGCCGTCGCGGCAGCGATAGTGGTTTCGGCTTGGGAACGGCGCCTGGGCGCGCGCAGGCTGCACGGCTACCGGCTCGTTGCAGAGCTGCTGCTGGACCGAGCAACTGTTGGCCCACAGCCCGTTGGCCAACAGCGAGGAGCCGACCAGCCCGCCGCGGCCGGTCTTCTCGCGCTGGTAAAGCGCCGTAACGATGGCGCCGTAGAGGGCCATGGCCGAGGGATGGTCGCCCATGCCCGACAGCGACCGCGCCGGGGTGGCATCGGGGCCGGACCGCACCAGGTCCATCAGCCCGGAGCGCGCCCACCAGGCGGTGACGTCGAAGCCGGGTTTTTCGGCTTCCGGCCCGGTTTCGCCGTAGCCGGTGAAGGAGGCGTAGATCAGCCGGTCGTTAAGCGGGGCCAGGTCCTCATGGCGCAGGCCGAGCTTCCTGCGGACGGGCGGCGGAAAGTTGGTGATGAACACGTCGGCGTCGGAGACAAGCCGGCGCAGCACCGCGCGGCCGCCGTCCGACGCCAGGTCGATTGCGAGGCTTCGCTTGTTGCGCGCATCCATCACCCAATTGGGCGACATCGGCGCGCCGGCCGGGCGCATGGCCAGCGAGCGGTAGGGGTCGCCCATGCCCGGCGGCTCGATCTTTATCACCTCGGCGCCGAAATCCGACATCACCGTGGCCGCGGCGGGGCCGGCGATGTAGCTTGCGCAGTCGATCACGCGCAGGCCGTCGAAGATGCGTGCGACCATCGGCTTGGATCCTTTTCAGCGTCTCGCAGACATTCTGGGCAGGCCGGCGTGGCGCTCGCCGACCATCGCGATCGCCACCGTCGCCAGCATGAACGCCGCCGAAGCGCCGAACACCCAGCGCGGATCGCCGCGATCCATGATCCAGCCGAACAGGATCGGGCTGACCGTGCCGCCGATGTTGAAGCCGGTGGTGACGATGCCGAACACGCGGCCGGCGGCACCGGGAGGCGCCGCGCGCCGCACCAGCATGTCGCGCGACGGCGAGATCATGCCGGACAGGAACCCGGCCGCCGCCATCAGGCACGCGACCGCGACCGCACCCGGGCTGAACAGCGCGATCGACAGCACCAGCAGCGCGGTGACCGCGAAGCAGGCGGCGGCGAGGTCGCCGTGGCGGCGGGTGACGTCAGCTGCGAACCCGCCGGCCAGCACGCCGAACGCGCTGGCCAGCAGGAACGCGGTCAAAGCGACATTGGCCGCCTGCAGCCCGATGCCGTAGCCGGCGTTGAGCGCGGCCGCGGCGTAGGACTGGATGCCGCCCGACGACAGGCTGAGCAGGGTGAAGAACACGGTGAGGTTAAGGATCGCCGGCGACCATATCTTGATGCGGACCGGCGGCACGGCCTCGGTCTTTATTCGGGTCGGGCCAGCGCCTGGATCGGCCGTGTCGAGGTCCGCGGTCAAGATCAGCGGCAGCACCGCCAACAGCCCGACCACGCCGGCAGCGATCAGTGCGGTCTGTACGCCCGCCCGGCTGGCGATCAGCAGCATCATCGCCGGCGCGATGGCGGTGCCGAGGTAGCCTGCAAATGTGTGGATCGAAAAGGCGCGGCCGATTCGCGACTCATCGACGCGCGCGTTCAGGATGGCATAGTTGGCCGGGTGGTAGACGCAGTTGGCGACGCCGGCGACCGCGGCCGCGACCAGCATCCACAGGTAGTTCGGAAAGAAACCGATCGAGATGTAGGCGGCGCTGCCGAGGCACAGCCCGCCGATCAACACGCGGCGGGAGCCGACGCGGTCGACCAGAAATCCCATCGGTGTCTGGGTCAGGGCGGAGACGACGTTGAAAAGGGTCAGGGCAAGGCCGAGCTCGACATAGCCGACGCCGAACTTTTGTTTCAGCAACGGAAACAGCGGCGGCAACACGAGGTAGTGCAGGTGACTGACCAGATGCGCGCCGGACACCACGGCGATCGCGCGGGTCTCGGCATGGCGTATTGCCGAATTCGTGCTTCCGCCCCGTGCCACCGCCTCGCTGTTCATTATCACTCTCTCAGGCTGTCACATCATCGTTCGACAGAATGGCGCCAACCGGACATTCCTGGCAATCAGTCATCCGATAGACGGCTAACGCCGCCTCACACGACCCTGAAACGGAGTTGTATTGCGTTGAGCTTGCTTCACAATATCGAAACCCGATCGAGGAGCGTTTCCGCATGATGCGTCGTCTGCGCTTGGCCGTGACGTTGTTTGCCTTAGCCGCGGTTTGCTGCCCCGCCTCCCAGGCGAAGGACTTCAAATGGGCTAATAACGGCGACATGAGCGCCATGGACCCCTACACCCGCAACGAGGTTTTTCAACTTTCATTCCTGGCCAACATCTACGAGCCGCTGATCCGGCGCGACGCCAACCTCAACCCGGAACCGGCGCTGGCGCTGACGTGGGAGCTGACCAGCCCGACCGTGTGGCGGTTCACCCTGCGGCCCGGCGTCAAATGGCAGGACGGCAGCGATTTCACCGCCGACGACGTGGTGTTCTCGGCCGACCGCGTACGCCGCCCGACCTCGGTGCTCAAATCGGTGCTGGGCTCGGTCAAGCAGGTCCGCAAGATCGACAACCTGACGGTCGAGTTCGAAACTGCAGGGCCAGACCCGATCTTCCCGCAGGAGCTGACGACCTGGGTGATGATGAGCCGGGCGTGGTGCGAGAAGAACAATGCGGTCGAGCCGATCAACCTTGGCGCCACCAACGCCGGCGAGAACTTCGCCATCCGCAACACCATGGGCACCGGGCCGTTCCGCCTGGTGCTGCGCGAGCCCGACCGCCGCACCATTGTCGAGCCCAATCCGGGCTGGTGGGACAAGCCGCAGCATAATCTGGACCGGGTCGAGCTCGACATCGTCTCCAACGCCGCGACCCGGGTCGCGGCACTGCTGTCGGGCGATGTCGACATGATCTACTCGGTGCCGCCGCAGGATGAGGCGCGGATCCGCAACACGGCCGGATTGAAGCTAATCGTGGGGCCCGAACTGCGCACCATCTACCTCGGCATGGACCAGTCGCGCGACGTGCTGCTGCATTCCTCGGTCACCGACAGGAACCCAATGAAGGACGTGCGGGTGCGCGAGGCGTTCACGCTGGCCATCGACGAGGCGGCGATCGCGGCGCGGATCATGCGTGGTCAGGCGCACCCGACCTGGCAGATGTGGGGCCCGGGGGTAAACGGCTACGACGCTGCGCTGGACGTGCGGCCCAAAACGGATTTAGTGCGGGCGCGGACACTGATGGCCGAGGCCGGCTACCCGGAGGGCTTCGCCCTTGGTATGGATTGCCCAAACGACCGCTATGAGAACGACGAGGCGATCTGCACCAGCATCGCCGCCATGCTGGCGCGTATCGGCGTCAAGATCGACCTAACGGCACAGACCAAGGCCAAGTATTTCAACAAGATCAACCAGCCCAAGTTCGACACCAGCTTCTACATGCTGGGTTGGACGCCGAACACCTACGACGCCCACAACGTGCTGTACAACCTCGTCGTCACCCGCATCGGGGCGCGCGGTGAGATCAATGACGGCGGCTACTCCAACCCGGAGATCGATGCGCTGGCCGACCGTATCGTGATCGAGACCGACGCCGCCAAACGCACAGAGATGATCCATGAGACGGCGCGGCTGCTGCAGAAGGATTTCGGCTATATCCCGCTGCACCAGCAGGTCATCGCCTGGGCGGCGAAAGCCAACATCGAGCTGGTGCAGATGGCGGACGACTACTTTCCACTGCGGTTGGTGCGGGTGAAGTGAGGCTGGATGCCGCAGGCAAGAAAAGCCTGGGGCGCTGCCCCAAACCCCGCCCGGGGAGCGCCCGGGAGCGCCTAACTTCGGAAGGAGTTAGAAGGGGCGACTGCCCTTTGACGGGTTTGGGCAGAGCCCATACTTTTTCCTTGCCTGCGGCGCCGCGTATCCGGCTTGCGGTCGGCTGGACAACGCACGATGTTGGGCCGTGAACATTCTCGCCCCACCGAAGGCGCGGCTGTCGATCGAGATCGTGCATGATCTCGTCTGCCCGTGGTGCTTCCTCGGCGTGCGTCGGCTGCTGCGCACCCTGCGCCGGCGGCCGGATTTGCTGTTTGATCTGACCTGGCAGCCGTTCCTGCTCAATCCCGACATGCCGCGCGCCGGCATGTCGCGCAGCGACTACGTGATCCGCAAGTTTGGCGGCGAGGACCGGGCGCGGCGGCTGTACTCGCAGATTTCCGAGATCGGCCGCGCCGAGGGCATCCTGTTCCGGTTCGAGCGGATCGAGCGCACGCCGTCCTCGGTCAACGCCCATCGTCTGGCACGGTTCGCCGCCCGCTACGGGCGCGCCGACGCGGTGGTCGAGGCGCTGTTCTCGGCCCATTTCACCGACGGCGCCGACATCAGCGACATCGCCGTGCTGATGGCGGTGGCCCATGCGACCGGCCTGGATGCCGACCGGGCGCGCGCTTTCCTAATGACCGACGACGAGGTCGATCATGTTCATGCCGACAACCTGCGTGCCCACCGGCTCGGCATCAACGGCGTGCCGTGCTTCGTGATTTCGGGCCGCCATGCCATTGCCGGCGCGCAGGAGCCGGAGGTGATCGAGCGACTGCTGGACGTGGCGGCGGTGGAGGCGGCGGAGGATTGACCCGCCGCCGCCTCAGGTCACTTGGGACCGGACAGCGCGTAGGTGATCAGCTGGTCGAGGGTGAAATTATCTGGGTCGCTGGCGATCGGGTGCATCGGCTTGAACCCGCGCTGGTTGTGGAGGTAGGAGCCGCCGTCATACCACAGCAGGCCGATCAATGTTTCGGCGACGATCCGGCTACCGACAGGGCCGAGGTGCTGCCCGCCCAGCCCGACGCCCGGCTCGTTGGGGTCCTTGGTAACTCCGTAATACTCGGCCTCGCGCAGAATGTAGTACCACAGCGGCGTGCTGTTCTTGAGCTTGCCGCCGTTGCCGTCCACCCAGTCGGTTCTGACCGCCGCGCGGGCCTTACGGACCGTTTCGAAGTCTGCCGTGTCGCCCGCATCGAGCTTCGTTCGGGCGCGTTGGCTGGAGCCCGCATCCCACAGGATCTCGTCCGGCAGCGGCACGATGCCGAGTTCGTTGGCGACCGCTTGGCCCGATGGCAGGCCGAGCATCTGGCCGCGTTCCAGGTTGCGGAAGGCCAGGTTGAAGAACGGCGATCCCGCGGCGCGGAATTCCGGCAGGTCGGCCAGCGGATCGACCAGCAGCGCGTCGATCCGGTAGGAGGGTTGCGGCACCTTGAAGTCGGCGCCGGTTTTCGGCTTCAGCGGGCCATCGAGGAAATAGCCCCAATCGACGCCCCATTCGTCCGGCAGGGTGCCCGGGAAGCCGTTCATGTTGCGTCGCGGATCGGCCTCGCGGGAGAACAGCGGGATACGGGTATTCGGTTTGTCGGTGCCGACCAGAAAGTTCAGCGCGTAGCTTGGCCGCACCATCGAATGGCCGAACCGGAACGCGGCGGCCGAGAACTCGACCGGGATGTAGGCGTACGGCGCCGCCTGCTTGCGGTAGTGGGTCAGGCGTGGCGAGCCGCCGGAGTTCAGCACCTCGTTCTTCATGCCGGGCTCGCAGATGCGATCGAGGTAATCGTTCACGACCACCCACTGGTAGTGCCAGCGCACCAGCGTGGCGGCGGCCCGAAACTTGCTGGCGGGGGAGGTAAGGTCGGCGCCGAACGCGGTCAGCAACGCGTCGTCGCCAACGACCTTGTTGTGGAAGGCGATCAGCGCGCCATGTATCTGCGAAACGATCTTGTTCTCGTCGTTACGCTTGTCGCCAAGGATCGGCACGCCGTCGCCAAGCCGGAACAGGTCGTTTCGGGTGCCTACGGTCGCGCCGGCCGAGCCGATGGCGCGGCCGGTTCGCAGCCGCAACCCGTCGTACATGTAGGGCTGGTCGTCGGGCCCGCGGCCGTAGATGTTGTCAAGGTCGAGCGCCGGCGAACGGAAATCGACCAGCGCGCTGACGTCGATCTCGGCATCGCTGAGCGGCGTCGGATCGAGCGTCAGATCATGGTCGATGAACTGGCCGAAATAGGTGTAGCCGGCCGGGATGGTCGGGTTCTCATCGATCGTCTCAGCATTCTTGATGCCCTTGCCGGCATCGATCTTGATCATCGCACCGGCGATCGCCTTCAAGCCTTCGATCGGTAGTCGGGCACCTGGTTTCAGATCAAACATCTGTCCGAATCGGCCGAACGCCACGTCCGGCATCGCGCCGGCCTCAAGCCCGCGGTTGCTGCTTCCATGTGAAGCCATTTTTATTTCTCCCTGGACCAGGCCTGATTGAAATCAAAGCAGTGGTTCCGCAGCCGATGTCCTGATCGGACCCACTGCTTGAAACCCTGACCATATTAAGATTCCGGAATAAATACAGATAGTCAATAGGTCGTTACTTGGATGTATTGACCGACGCTACTGATGGATGCGCTTCCGGGCGGGGCATGGGGCAGAGCCTCATGCTTGCTAAGCGGCCTTGGCCTGCCCAACCATCTTACCAAGATTACCAAGAATATCCCGCGCCGTGCTCAATCTGGTCGCCAGGTCCATCTCGCGCACGATCGACAGCTTGTGGTCAGGGCGCAGGCGCATCAGGCCGCCTTTGCTCGACAGCCAGGTCACCAGCCCCGCCGGGTTGGCAAAGGCGTTTCCGCGGAAGCTCAGCACCATGCCCTTCGGCCCCGCCTCCAGCTTCTCGACCCCCGCTTCGCGGCAGGCGCGTTTCAGCGCGACCACGGCGAGCAGGTTGGCGACCTCGTCGGGAAGCGCGCCGAACCGGTCGACCAGTTCCGCGGCCAGCGCCTCGCTCTCGCCGTCCGAGCCCAGTGCGCCGATGCGGCGATACAGGCCGAGCCGCACCGGCAGGTCGCGAACGTAGGTTTCCGGAATCAGCACCGGCAGGCCAAGCCCGATGTTCGGCGTCCAGTCGCGGTCGTTATTGGTTGATCTTCCTTTGGTGCTGCGAATTTCGGTAACCGCATCCTCGAGCATCTGCTGATACAGCTCGATGCCGACTTCGCGGATGTGGCCGGATTGCTCATCACCCAGCAAGTTGCCAGCGCCGCGGATGTCGAGGTCATGCGAAGCTAAGGTAAACCCGGCGCCCAATGCGTCCAACGTCTGCATGACGGTCAGCCGCTTCTCGGCCGCGGCCGACAATCGGTGGTTGGGCGGCCAGGTCAGATAGGCGTAGCCCCGCTGTTTTCCGCGCCCGACCCGACCGCGCAACTGATAAAGCTGGCCCAGGCCGAACATGTCGGCGCGATAGATCACCAGCGTGTTGACCGAAGGCATGTCGAGCCCGCTCTCGACGATGTTGGTGGACAGTAGGATGTCGTATTTACCGTCGCCGAACTCGGTCATCACGCGCTCAAGCTCGGTCGGCGCCAAACGCCCGTGCGCCTGGATCATGCGCGCGTCGGGCACGATCTGGGCCAGGCGTTCGGCCATGCGGCCAAGGTCCTCGACGCGCGGTACAACGCAGAACACCTGGCCGCCGCGGAACCGCTCACGCTGCAGGGCCTCGCGGATTACCAGCCCGTCGAATGGCATGATGAAGGTGCGCACCGCCAGCCGATCGACAGGGGGCGTGGCGATGATACTCATCTCACGCACCCCGGTCAGCGCCAGCTGCAGGGTGCGCGGGATGGGGGTCGCGGTCAGCGTCAGCACGTGCATATCGGACTTGATCGCCTTCAGACGTTCCTTGTGGGAGACGCCGAAATGCTGCTCCTCATCCACGACCAGCAGACCGAGGTCGGCGAAGGTGGTCGATTTCGCCAGCAGCGCGTGGGTGCCGACGACGATGTTGACCGACCCGTCGGCGATGCCACGGCGGGTTTCGGCCGCTTCCTTCGCCGTCACCATGCGCGACAGCTGCGCCACTTTTATTGGCAGGCCCTCGAAACGCGCCGAGAAGGTGCGGAAATGCTGGCGCGACAGCAGGGTGGTCGGCACCACGATCGCGACCTGGGCGCCCGACATGGCGGCGACGAAGGCGGCGCGCAGCGCGATCTCGGTCTTGCCGAAGCCGACATCGCCGCAGATCAGCCGGTCCATCGGCCGGCCAGACGCCATGTCCTCCAGCACGTCGGCGATGGCGCGGGATTGATCTTCGGTCTCGGCGAAGGGGAAGCGCGAGCAGAACTCGTCGAAGCTGCCCTCCGGCGGCACCATGATCTCGGCATCGCGGATCTGGCGCGCGGCGGCGATCTGAATCAGTTGACCCGCCATGTCGCGGATGCGCTGCTTCATCCGCGCTTTTCGATTCTGCCAGCCGGCGCCACCCAGTTTGTCGAGCGCCACGCCATCGGTCTCGCTGCCGTAGCGCGACAGCAACTCGATGTTCTCAACGGGTAAAAACAGCTTTTCGCCGCCGTCGTAGATCAACCGCAGGCAGTCATGCGGCGCACCGGTGACTTCCAGCGTGGTCAGCCCGTCATACCGGCCGATGCCGTATTCCTGGTGCACGACGAAATCGCCGCCGGCGATCTCGGTCGCCTCGGCGATGAACTGGTCGGCGCGCTTGCGGCGCCGCGCCGGGCGCGAGATGCGCTCGCCGAGCAGATCCTGCTCGCTGACCAGCGCCAGCTTCTCGGCGCCGAACCGCGCCACGAAGCCACGCTCGATGCCAAGCACCACGACGGATACGGTCGCGGGCTTGCGCCGCCTGACCTCGGCCCAGCCATCGTCGGGTTGCAGGTCGCGAAAACCATGCTCGTTCAGCAGATGCGCGATGCGGTCGCGCGAGCCACGGGTCCAGGCAGCAATGACCAGCCGGCGGCCCTCGCCACGCCAGCGTTCGGCCTGGGCGCGCAACTGCTCGAATATGTTGATCCCGGGCCCAGCGGCGGAGGCAGCGAAAACCGGGCCGGCGCGGCCGCCGCCATCGATCCCGTTGGCGCCATCGGGCTTGACGAACGGGCTGAAGCGGAAGCACGGCGAGCCGGCGAGCATGCGGTCCCAGCCGTCGCGGTCCAGGTACAGCATCTCCGACGGGATCGGCCGGTACGGCACCTCGCCGTCGCGCGGCACCCCGCGGCGCGCGGACACATGGTCGGCGATCATCTCCAGCCGCGCGGTCAGCACGTCGTCGGTCTGGTGATCGAGGCTGATCGAGGCGCCGGGCACGTAGTCAAGCAGCGTTTCCATGCGGTCATGGAACAGCGGCACCCAGTGCTCCATCCCCGGATATTTGCGGCCGTCGGAGATGGACAGATAGATCGGGTCGGATGCCGCATCGCCGCCGAACAGATTTCGAAACTCGGTGCGGAACCGGGCGATGCTGGCCGCGTCGAGCGGCACCTCGGACACCGGACGGAACGTCAGGGCGTCCAGCTTGCCGGCGCTGCGCTGGGTCGTTGGGTCGAACGCCCGGATATTTTCGACCGTATCGCCGAACAGGTCCAACCGCACGGGATCGGGTTCGCCGGCGGGAAAGATGTCGATGATGCCACCACGGACGGCATATTCGCCCGGCTCCATCACGGTGCCGGCGCGGCCGTAGCCGTTGGCTTCAAGAAAACTTGTCAGCTTTTCTGGTGCCACAGTGCCACCGGCACGTATCTCAAGGCTGGCGCCGCGGAACACGCTGGCCGGCGGCACGCGCTGAACCAGCGCGTTGACCGTGGTCAGCAGGATGCGCGGCTTGCCGGACGGATCGAGAAGCCGGGCCAAGGTCGCGATGCGTTCGGATACCAGCGCTGGATTGGGCGACACCCGGTCATAGGGCAGGCAGTCCCAGGCGGGGAACCGAAGCACCTCGATATCGGGGGCGAAGAAGCCGATCGCCTCGGACAGATGCGACATGCGCTGGTCGTCACGTGCGACGTGCAGCACCGGGCCGGAAAACTCCGCCCGCCGGCGCGCGAGCAGGAACGCGTCCCAGCCCTCGGGCGCGCCCCAGACCGCCAGTGCCGTGGTGGCGAGCGTGTCGGCCTCACTCATTTGCCGCCCGCATCCCGGATGCGCCGCAGCATCGGCGTGTCCTGGCTCATGGGAATCGGCTGCCGACCGGTCAGCCATTCGGCGAGATCGACGTCCGGCAGTTCTAGAATTTCCTCCAGCTCGTCCAGCTCGCTTTCGGTGAACAGGGCGATTCGCGAAATCACGAACCCGCCGATCAGCAGGTCGTTTTCGTGCGTGCCACGGTGGTTGGCGCGGAAGATCAGGCGCCGGCGGCGGGAGTCGAGTTCAGGTGGCGTAGGCAATGACATGATGGGTGTTGGCCTCAACAGCGCTGTTCTATACCTGCGTCGCAACCCGATGTCAGCTGTACCCGATATTTCCCTGCTTCCGATCTTCGCGCCGCTGACCCGGCTGCGCGGCATCGGACCGGCGCTGGCGCCGCTGCTGGCCCGCGCCATCGGCGGCGACCGTGTCGTCGACCTGCTGTTCCATCTGCCGGACTCCTATCTCGACCGCCGCCTGCGGCCCCGCATTGCCGACGCCCTGCCCGGCCAGATCGTCACGTTGGAGGTGGAGGTGGTGCGCCACGATCCCCCCGCCAACAGCCGCCAGCCGTGGAAAGTCCTGGTCACCGACGGTTCCGGCTTTTTTGACCTGGTCTTCTTCCGGTTCACCCGGCAGGCGCAGATGCCGCCCGGTGCCAGGCTACTGGTATCGGGCAAGCTCGAAAGCTTTTCCGACAAGCTGACCATGCCGCACCCGGACCACGTGCTGCCGGTCGGGCGCGAGGCGGATTTGCCCAACGTCGAGCCGGTATGGCCGCTGACCGCCGGGCTTTGGCCGCGCCAAGTCGCCAAAGCCATGGCGCAGGCGCTGGAACGTGTTCCCCCCTTGCCCGAATGGCATGACCCGGCGTTGCTGGCGCGCGAAAAATGGCCGGATTTTGCGGCGGCCCTGCAGGCGGTGCAGGCGCCGGAACAAATCCCCGACGATCGCCCGCGCAACCGGCTGGCCTATGACGAGCTGCTTGCGGGTCAAGTCGCCATCCACCTGATCCGCGGCCGTGCCCGCAACCGGACAGGGCGGTCCTTGATTGGCGACGGCAGGCTTCGCGCCTTGGCTATGACGCGGCTCGGCCTGACTCCCACCGCCTCGCAGACGCGCGCCCTGGCCGAGATCGACGTCGACCTGGCAGCACCACGCCGGATGCTGCGGCTGCTGCAGGGCGATGTCGGCTCCGGCAAGACCCTGGTCGCCGCCATGGCCATGCTGCGCGCGGTCGAGGCTGGGGCGCAGGCCTGCCTGATGGCCCCGACCGAACTATTGACCAAGCAGCATCACCGGCTGCTCGCCCGCATCTGCCCGGTGCCGGTGGCGCTGCTGACAGGCTCGGTCAAGGGTGCGGCGCGGGCGCAGATCCTGCGCGGCCTTGCCGACGGCTCGATCCCGATCGTCATCGGCACCCACGCCCTATTCCAGGATGCGGTCGAATACCACGACCTCGCGGTCGCGGTAATCGACGAGCAGCACCGGTTTGGCGTCGAGCAGCGGCTGACGCTCGGCGGCAAAGGTGAAAGGACCGACGTGCTGGTGATGACCGCGACTCCCATTCCGCGCACCCTGCTGCTGACCCAATGGGGTGAGATGGATGTCAGCCGGCTGCCAGAAAAGCCCGCCGGCCGTCTGCCGATACGCACCAGCCTGCATTCGCTCGCAACGCTGCCGGTGATCGCCGACGCGATCGCGCGGATGCTGGACAGCGACGGGCGAGTCTACTGGGTCTGTCCCCTGGTGTCGGAAAGCGAGCTTGGCGACACCGCCGCGGCCGAGGCGCGATTTTCCGAGCTTCGCACCCGGTTCGGAGACCTGGTGGGTCTGGCGCATGGCCAGCAGAATGCGGCGATCCGCGACGCGGCGCTGGCTGATTTCGCCGCCGGCCGCATCCGCCTTCT
Organism: Acetobacteraceae bacterium; assembly: GCA_043745345.1. Classification (GTDB taxonomy): domain Bacteria; phylum Pseudomonadota; class Alphaproteobacteria; order Acetobacterales; family Acetobacteraceae; genus PALSA-911. The sequence continues at coordinate 12,013 of JAYTTA010000465.1, forward strand.
GGTGGCGACCACAGTGATCGAGGTGGGCGTCGATGTGCCTGAGGCCAACGTCATGGTGATCGACCATGCCGAACGCTTCGGCCTCGCCCAGCTGCACCAGCTGCGCGGCAGGGTCGGGCGCGGCGAACGCGCCAGCTTCTGCCTGCTGCTGCATGAGTCCGGCCTGACCGAATCGGCAAAGCGCCGGCTGATCACGCTGCGCGATACCGACGACGGCTTCGTCATCGCCGACGAGGATTTCCGCCTGCGACGCGGCGGCGACGCGCTTGGCACGCGGCAGTCCGGCCTGCCCGGTTTTCGCCTGGCCGATCCGGTCGATCATGAAGGGCTGCTGCACATGGCCAATCGCGATGCGGCCGTGCTGCTGGCGCGTGATCCAAAACTGGAAAGCGAGCGTGGCCAGGCGGTTCGAATTCTGTTGCGGCTGTTCGAAAGCCGCGACGCGATGATGACGCTGTTGGCCGGCTGAACGCCGCCGGGTTACCCCGGCGGCGTCCATGCGCAATCAGCTGCGGGTATAGCGGTATTCCGGCATCGCCTTCAGCGCGTCACGGCTGGCGCTAGGCAGTACCACCTTGTTGTGGCTGCTGGCGTTGCGGGTGTCGCCAAGCTGAAGCTGCGAGTAAGGCACCGACACGTAGTGCTTGCCCATGCCGAGGAAGCCGCCGACCGACAGCACTACCATGTCGGCCTTGTTGTCGCGGCCCAACAGAATGTCGTCGACGATGCCGACCTTCTCGTTGTTGCCGTTATAGACCGCCGAGCCGACGACCTTGCTGGCGCGAACGCTGCCACTGTCGGTCAACGCCGCGTTGCGATCGGACGGCATCGTGCCGGCGCCGGTCAGCCGTGTGCTGGTGGCGCCTGCCGAGGTGCCCGTGCTGTTGGTCATGGTGCCCGGTGGCGTATTGCCTGGGGCCGTCGTGCCCATGATCGTGTTGCCGGGGATCACTGAGTTCGGCATCACGGTGTTTGGCGTCGGCGTTGCCGGACGTAGATCGTGGGTCGCCGGCGCGGCGGTGGCGTTGCCGGCGGCTGGCGACTGAGCCAATGCCGGCATCGCGACGGAACCGATCAGCGCCGCGGCCAGCACAGAGTGTCTGAAGTTCGTCATCATCTTTCTCCCGAGGCTCGACGAAGTGTCGAACCTGATCATCTAAGTCAGGATGGAAGGCAAAAACCGGCCAAAATTCTGGCGCTATCAAGGCATTTCAAACACTCGGCCACAGCAAGCCACTGACAAGCGGCGCCAAGGTGTTTTGGCCGATCAGGCAACACCGCTTACAACGCACGACGCCCCAACCGCCGGGAGTACCATGCCTGACATCCGCGAATACCCGCCCCGCCCGATCGTCGGCGTCGGCATGATCGTGCTGAAGCCGAATGCGGTGTTGCTGGTGCAGCGCGGTAAGCAACCAAATCTCGGCCTCTGGAGCCTGCCAGGCGGCGCTCAGGAACTCGGCGAAACCTGCGAGCAAGGTGCCCGCCGCGAGCTTGAGGAGGAAACCGGTCTACAGGTCGGCAAACTAGTCCTGGCGGCCTGCATCGACAGCATCCGCCAGGATGATCTAGGTCGCGTGCAATACCATTACACGATCATCGATTTCTGCGCCCGGTGGAAGGGTGGCGAGCCAATCGCCGGCGGTGATGCGATGTTGGCCAAGTTCGTGACGTTCGAGGAGCTGGACGACTACGCACTCACGCCGGCCGTGCATGACGTGGTTGCCACCGCACAAAAACTGCTGACGCTGTAGGCAAGAAAGCATGGGACGCTGCCCCAAACCCCGCCAGAAGAACGCTCCTGGACCCGCCTGACTTAAGGAGATGCGCTCCCGGGCGCCTCCAGGGGCGTAGCAGGCAAAGTTTCCGGCTGGCCGCCTTCGGCCGGTTGGAATGCCTGCGAAGGAAGAAGCCCCGGCCTTGCTTAATTGAGCCGCGTCCGCAACTCCTCCATCACCGCCCGGGCGCGCGTAGCGGCAACGCCGTCAGGCACCAGCTTGAGAAACCGCTCGAAGCAGCGCAGCGCCGCGCCGACCTGGTCGAGCCGCTGATGAATAAGCGCCGTCTCCCGCCATAGTGCCGAGAAATCTGGCGCCACGCGCAGCATATCTTCGGCGCAGGCTAGCGCGCCGGCGAGGTCGTTGTCGCGCAACCGACGAACCTTGATGTTGTTCTGAAGCCGCATCAAGATATCGCGCGCATCCATCGGCGCCAGCACGCCAGGGCGCAATTCCGCCTTCGGACCCTCGACCCGCTTGAGCAAAGCGCGCAGGTCGCGAGCGTCGAGTGGGCTACCGCCGGCGAACACGTCGAGCACGATCTTCTCGCTCTCGCGTTGCAGGGCGACCAGGAAGTGACCGGGGAAATCCAGCCCATGCGCGTCCCATCCCGCGGCGTGCGCGGCGTGCAGCCACAATATGCCGATCGCCACCGGCAGCCCGAGCTTTCGTTCCGTGACGCGGATCAGGTTGGCGTTGGCCGGATCGTCGTAGGTCTCGATGTCGCCGGCGTAATGGTGGCGGCCCGAAATCAACCCGGCCAGCGCGCTGGCACGGGCCGATAAATCGTCGGATGTATCGTTGACCATCGCCGCTGCATCGCGGGCCAACTCCGAAAGCTTTTTTCGCGCCGTCAGCCAGTCGGCCTCCGGCGCATCGACGCGGCCGAGTTGCAGGGCGGCATCGGCGACATCGATTTCGGCGTCGGGCAACTGCCCGATCGCCTCCAATGCCAGCCGGGCATCAATCGCGATCATTCAGCCCCGATCTCCGGCAGCCGCAGCCTCCGGCAGATAAAGCGCCTTACCCTTCTCGGCGAACTCGGCACTTTTGGCCTCCATCCCCGCCATCCGCTCGGCTT
>JAYTTA010000466.1:0-3934 GCA_043745345.1 Acetobacteraceae bacterium
TTGATACGTTTCTCGATCGGCGGGGCGCCGCGGCTGTAGTCCGGCTGGCCGTTAGTGACGTGGTGGATCTTTTCGGCATCCAGGCCCCAGGCGGCGTAACGCTCGATCATGAACCGGCTAGGCGTGGTGAACGCGTCGACCACCGACAGATGGCGCTTGAACCACATCTCGCGGACGAAGAATTCCTCCGGGTTGCGGTCAGGAAAGCACTGGTGGCAGCGTACCGGGGACGCCCGCGTGCACAGCGACTGGTCGAAGGTGCGCACCATCTGTCCGTCGGCGGCACAGATCGAGATGAATTCGTGGAAGGTGAAAACAATGCGCACCTTCGGCAACACCCGTCGGGTCAGGGTCAGCAGATCAACGCCGAGCAGCATGAAATGGTGGAAATGCACCACGTCCGGCTGCACGATCTCCAGAAATTCGGAAAAGCTTTCGAGCAGCTGCGGATTGGATCCTCTGTGCCAGGTGTAGTCGTAGTCGCGGCCGAGATAGAGAAACTCGCCCTCACGCCCGTCGAACCCGGTGATGCGGGCACCGCTTTTGTAGAGCGCCTTGAACGACGGATCGATCGCCGCCAGCAGCACCGGCTCGATGCCGGCGCGCGCCTGAAAACCCTTGAACAGCTCGTAGCAGACTTGCTGCGCCCCACCCCGTACCAGCTCGGGATGATGCACGCTGACCAGCAGAACCTTCATCCCGCCGCGCTCGCCTTGGCGCGCGCCCTGGATGCCGGCCGCGGCTCCGGCGCGGTGGCGTCGATGGTGGGGTAGGTCGGCGTCGGGCCTTTGAGGCCGCCCTCGATCAGGTCCGACCACCGGCGCGAGAACAGCCAGCGATTGACCACCGACCCGCCCTCATGTGGCGGCAGCCGGGTTGAGCCCTTGCCCTCCAGATGCCACATTCGGATGTCGTGCAGCCAAGGCACGGTGCCGGCGGCGATGCTTTTCAGGCTCAGATCGGCATCCTCGTAATGGCCGAACAGGTAATCCTCGGAAAAGCCGCCGAGCCGTTCGAACCAGGCCCTGTCAATCGAGACGAAGGCGCCGGAGATCGCGGGCACCGGGCGGGACCGGGTGAACCGGGTGGCGTCGCCGGGCGCACCCTTGCCGAAATGCTCGACCCGCAGCACGCGCCTGCCCCGCGGAGTGCCGCCCGCCATTGAAAGCCCGGTATCGGCATCGATGAACATACCGCCATGCATCAGCGATCCGTCGTCATAGTACAGCGGCACCCCGAACAGCCGCGTGCGCTCGGCCGGCGCGCCATCCAGCACATCGGAATGCTTTTTGGCCCAGTCCAGGTCGCGGGGAAAAACGTCGGGGTTGACCGCCAGGATGCGGCCGCTCTGCGCGATCGCCGCGGCCGCGTTGTTGGCGCCGCTGAAGCCCGCATTGCCGGCAAGGATCATCACGCTCTGCGGCAGGCCGTACAGCAAGGTGGAGGAACGCGCCTCGCGCAGCAGCGTCTCACCGATTTCGGGACTGTTGGAAACGTAGATGAATTCGTAGTCCTCGATCCCCGGCAACCCGGCGAACAGGCAGTTCTGCAGGAACTGGAACTCTGGACGGCCGTAGAGGCAGACCACGATGGTGCCGCGCGGGGTTTTCCTGGTTGGCCCAAAACGTTCAACATACGGCGAAGAAACCATCCGCCGGGTTAGCGTCTTGTTGAACCGGATCAGCTCCTCGCCAAAGCCATGGTCGAGGCAGGCGATCCGCTCGACCTGCGCATTGCCGGCGAACGACGCGGCGCCGAGATGGGCCAGGACGATGTTGCGCAGCTCTATATCGCCGACGATCAGCGGCGTGACGGGCAGGGTGACCGAGCCGCCGCCGGCCAGCCATATCTCGACGACACACGGCCCGTAGGCATCCACCACGCGGTCGAAATGCAGGAAGCCGAACAGGCCGAACGGATGCTGGCCGTGGCTGTCAAGCGCCTGCTCCACGTCCTGCCGGCGCACCCGCACGAACCGCGCGCGGTCGATCGTGATCCGCCAGCCGGCGCCCGCTATGCGGACGCACTGCACAGGATCGTGGGCGTCGTTGATCCAGCCCACAATCATCAGCCCGCCGCCCGGGGCCACGATCAGCGAGTCGACCGAGAACCGCGTTTCGTGCGTGGGTCCAGCACCGACCATCACGTGCGAGGTCAACAGCCGGTTGCGCGGCTCGTGCGTCGGGCTGGGCAGCGACCGTCCCTCGATGACGCCGAAAGTGACGTAATGGTCGTAGCCGGAGTCGACCTCGCCGCGCCGGATCGCCTCGGCGACATCCTGGTGGATGCGCAGATATTCGACCTCGTCGAATATCTCCCGGTTTTCGGTATCATTCGGGTCGGGCGCCGGCATCGTGCTATCCGGCCACGGCGAGCAGCAGAAAGTTCGGATACGGCATGCGGCCTTCGCGAAAGCCGTTCATCTCGAAATGCGCCTGACCGGATTTGTAGACGCCCCTCTGAATCGCCTCTCTGATGTCGGGATAGGCGTCGACGTACCACGTCTCGCTGACCTCGATCGCGTAGGGCAGCCGGTGCTCGTAGAAGCCGAACCGCGCATAGTGGTGGCGTCCGCTTCTCACACGGCCGGCCTCGATCGCGTTCTGAACATCAGGATATTTTGCCAGATACCAATCCTCGTCGAGTTGAATATCGTTCAGAACCGTTTCCATGATGTCGAAGAAGAAATGCTGCTCGACGGAAAAGCAGCCCGACGCATCGGGCGGAATGATGATGTTACGGTTCTTCATCGTGGCGTAGGTTTCACAGGCGGGGCGCACCATGTCTGGATTCATGAAACAACCTGTTCCTCGGTGATGGCGCTGTTCAGGAGATAGACGGTACGGGGTCACAAAGCCAGGAAGGATGGAACCCCGTTCGGGTAGAGCCCGAGAGCGCCTAACCAGAGAAGAGGGGTCACAAGTGGCGACTGCCCCTTGGTGAGGTTTGGGGCAGGGCCCCATACTACTACCCAGTAACAGAAGGCGAACCCCATGGACCCCAAAACCGCCGCAACGGCCTGGCTCGACGCGTTCAACGCCGCGCTGTCTCAGAACAACACGACCGTAGCAGCGGCGCTGTTCCTGCCCGATGGCCACTGGCGCGACCTGGTGTCGTTCACCTGGCACATCCAGACCATGAACGGCATTTTTGACATTGCCGCGACGCTGGGCCGGACCCAGCCCGCCATACAGGCCACTAACTTTCGCGTCGCGCCTGACCGGGTGGCGCCGCGCCTGGTCACCCGCGCCGGCACGTCGACGATCGAGGCGCTGTTCGCGTTTGACACCGCGGCCGGCCACGGCAGCGGCGTGTTGCGGCTGGTGCCTGATGCGCAGGGTGAGTTCAAGGCCTGGGTCCTGCTGACCGCGCTCGACGACATCGCCAACCATGAGGAGCGGACGGCGCCGCGCGATGCCTATTCGCGTGAGTTCGGCGGCCCGAACTGGCTGGACCATCGGCGCCGCGCGCAGGCCTATGAGGATCATGATCCGACCGTTATCGTCATCGGTGGCGGCCAGGCTGGGCTCGGCATCGCCGCCTGCCTGGGCCAGCTCGGCATCGACACCCTTGTCATAGACCGGCACGAGCGGGTCGGCGACGCCTGGCGCAAGCGCTACCACTCGTTGACATTGCACAACGAGGTCCACATCAACCACCTGCCCTACATGCCGTTCCCGCCCAACACGCCGGTGTTCATCCCCAAGGACAAGCTGGCCAACTGGTTCGAATCCTACGCTGACGCGATGGAGCTGAATGTCTGGACCGGCACCGAGCTGAAGCACGGCGCGTTCGACGAGGCGGTGGGACGGTGGGAGATTTCGCTACGCCGTCAGGACGGGTCGGAGCGGAATTTGCGGCCGCGCCACCTGATCTTCGCCACCGGCGTCAGCGCGATCCCGATCCGGCCGGACGCGCCCGGCCTGGATGATTT
>JAYTTA010000467.1:0-3920 GCA_043745345.1 Acetobacteraceae bacterium
CAACGCTACACTGTTAGCCATGAACAGTCGCGTCGCGGTTATGGGCGGGGTGGCGCTACTGGTTGCTGCCGTCGCCTGGTGGCAGCTTGCTTCCCCAACGCGGCCCGAGGTGGTGGCGTTCGAGGATTTCGGCGAAAAAAACCTGCCTCTGCCACCAGTACCGCCGCGCATCGCCGAGGGCGCGGAATACGAGCGCTGTCTGGAAATGATCGACCGCGATCCGGTCGGTGCCGCGGCCTTCGCCGATGCATGGGGCGGCGGAGACGGCGCGATGCACTGCCGCGCCCTGGCCCAGATCGCCGGCGGCGACCCGGAGGATGGCGCCGACGCGCTGGAGGCCCTGGCGAAAGGCTCTACGGCACCGGCGGCGGCCCGTGCCACGGTCTATGACCAGGCGACGGAGGCCTGGATCATCGCGGGCGAGCCGGACCGTGCCTACGCCGCTGCGACCGCAGCGCTGGCGTTGGCGCCGGACGACGCCGACCGGCTGATCGCCCGGTCGGCCGCCGCGTCGGCGCTGGACCGGTCAGGGGATGCAATCGACGATCTGAGTCGCGCGCTGGAACTGGAGCCGTGGCGCATCGACGCGCTAGTCCAGCGCGCCGCGGTGTGGCGTGAGGCCGGCAAGCTCGACCTCGCCAGGGCGGACATCAACCATGCCCTGGCGCTTAACCCGGATCACCCGGACGGGCTGCTGGAGCGGGGCATCCAGCGGCAGCGGCTGGGCGACCAGGCGGGTGCCAGGGCGGATTGGGATCGGGCGATACTGCTGGATCCGGATAGTCCTACTGCGGATCTGGCGCAGCAGAATTTGGCGTTGCTGGATGCTGGGCCAGCGCAGAGGTAATTATCGGCGCTGCTCCAAGCTTCCTACCGCTTCGGCTGAAACCCTAAAAATCCCTGATTCGGCACCGGTGTCCCGCCATCGCCCGAGAATTTTGTAGGCGAGTAAGAAGGCGCTACAGCCGCCCGAACCGGCTTCGAGGCTGGGGTCGGCTTTGCCGGTGCTTTCGCCGCCACAGGACCGGGGCCTCGGCTGCCTCCGGCATCCCGCATCGATAGCAGCAGAAACGATATATCATGTTGCCCAAGATCGACCGACAGCTCCAACGGCGTCAGACCCAGCAGGTTGCGCGCGTCGAGTTCGGCGCCACGGGCGATGGCATCCTTGACCGAGGCGAGGTCGCCGCGGTTGACGCCGTCGAACAGGGCCTCGTTCGGGTTCATCTCGGTTGCCAGCCGCTCGGCCGGTGCCGGGGTCGGCTTTTCGATCTTGGACCCAGGCAAGGCTGGCGCCCGCGTCGCCTGCTTGGCTGCCGGCTGTCCACCAGTCGCGCCGGCACGCTGTGTTTGCGCCAGGGCTGGAGCCATCGCCATACTGAGGGCGAAGGCGGTCAGCGCGATGGCATGGAACAAGCGTTTCGCATGATTCTTCATGCGGTCTTTTAGCTCAGCTTCGGTTCAGCCACCAGAACCCGAGATTCATGTAACTCGCATAGCTGACCCAGCCGAGGTAGGGCACCATCAGCCAGGCCGCGATGCGGTCGATGCGCGCGAAGGCGCGAACTGTGAGCGTGATTAGCACTACCAGCACGAGGACTACCGCCAGCGCTGCACCGAGCGCATGTAGGCCGAAGAACACCGGCGGCCAGATGGCATTGACCAGAAGCTGCCAGCCCCACAGCCATAGCGCCTGGTTGCGGCCGGCGCGCCGCCAGATGCGCCAGGCGGCAACGCCCATGGCTATGTCAAGTGCCGTCCAGAGCGGGCCGAACAGCTCGTTGGGCGGTACACCAGGCGGCCGGACAAGCGACTGGTACCACGGGTAGATGTTCTGTGCCGTGACGCCGCCGCCGGCAGCACCGGCGAGCAGGCTGAGCCCGACCAGGCCGACCAGCATAAGCATGGCGGCGGCACCCGAAGGCGGGCCGAAATTGGCATTGGGAGGGGTGTTCGGCGGCAGGCCGGGTATGCCGGACGGCGATTGACGGAAGAGGATATCCATTCGGCGGATGGGCCTTTCGAAACAGGTGCCTTTCAGCTGCCTTCACACGCGGGATGCTGACTTGGGTGACTGGATCCAACCTGTTCGCGGCTGGATGCAGGCGCCCTCGTGGCATTCCTCAACCTAGACGCCCTCACGGCGCCATGAAGCCAAAGTCAATCCTAGCAACAACGGCAGAGCAATCCACACTGGTAGCAATGTCATTCCAGCAATTCCTGTTACGACATGATCATGGCGGCGCTGGAATCCAACCCAATAGCCGCCGGAAGCGGCACGATCGCGCTCCGTTCGCCGCAACTCGGGCACGCGCGCCTCAAGTGTGTCGACGGTATTTGCCGCTTGTTCCTGGCCGGTCGAGGCATCCAACCAGTGAATACCGCCGCCGGATGACCGCGCCAAAGGCCCCAGCACCGTCGCCGTGGCCCGGATATCGGCGAATTCCGATGGGTTGGCGGCCCCGGCGGCTGCATAGGCGGTGTGGACGCCGTCGCTCGCCTGCCACACCCCCGGCAGATCGGCCGCCATCGTCAAAATATCGCGACCGGCACCTTGCCGGTCCAGATGCTGCGTCGTTGGATGGCCTTCTGGGTCGATTATCCGGACCTCGGATGTTGCCTGCGGGTCGGTGCTGCGACGTTCGACATGCAGCCGGCCGTCGGCGACGTGGGCGGTCAGCGCGTTCTCCTCAAGCTCGGGCTCCTGCATCAGCCAGTGCGCGACGCGGCGCAGCAGTTCGGCCTGGGGGCCGCCGCCCTGATGGCCGCGCGACCACAGCCAGATCTGGTCCGACAGCAGCAGCGCCGCGCGGCCGCGCCCATAACGCTCGACAACCAGCAGCGGCGCGCCACCGGGGCCACTCATCAGTGTCTCACCATGCACCGCCGTCGGTTCGATTCGGCGATACCAACTGCCCCAACTAGGCCCCGATACGACGCCGGCAGCCGTCGACGTATTGGCACCGGCCAGGCCCTCGGTCACCGGGTGGCGCGCGCCGACGGCAGTGACCTCGGGGCGGAAGGGACCGTCGATCACAGCACCGGTCTGGATTGGGCGGGCCGGCAGGACGCTGCCAAGCGGGGTTGCGGCCAGGCTGTCGCGCCCGGCGAACTCTGGGCCGACCGACAGCAGAAGCGCGCCACCGTTGCGGACATGGTCGGCAATGTAGCCGAGGTAGGCAGGGGGCAGCAGCCCTCGATTCTGGAACCGGTCGAGCACGATGAGGTCGAAGCTGTCGAGCTTGTCGAGGAACAGCTCGCGCACCGGAAAGGCAATCAGCGCCAGCTCGTTGAGCGGTGTTTGATCATCTTTTTCAGGCGGCCGCAGGATGGTGAAGTGGACCAGATCGACCGCCGGATCGGCCTTCAGCAGCCGGCGCCAGGTGCGCTCGCCCGAATGCGGCTCGCCGGAGATCAGCAGCACGCGCAGCCGGTCGCGCACGCCGTTGATCTCGATCACCGCCCGATTGTTGATTTCGGAAACCTCGCCGGGGAGCTTTTCGACCGCAACCTCGACCACGGTCGGGCCGGCACGGGTGATCGGCAGCTCAATGGTCTGCTCGATCCCGACCGGAACATTTCGCGATCCGCCGGCCACCGGCTCGCCGTCGCGGCGCAGGGTCAGGCGCGCTGACGTGCCGGTCGGTCGCGGCCTGCCAAGGTCCTCGACGATCAGCCGCAGCGACACCGATCTGCCGACGATGCCGAAGGTCGGCGCTTCGATCAGCCGTAGCCGGCGGTCGGTCTCCTCGCCGGCGGCCGCCAGCAGAAGGTTGACCGGGGCGCCGTCGAAGCTCCGCGCCAATGCTTCTGCAGTCGGCGCATCGTGGACCTGGCCGTCGGTTACCAGCAGTGCGCCGGCGAAGCGTGAGCGCGGAATGTCGGCCAGCGCCTGGTCAATGGCGCTAAACAGTCTGGTG
>JAYTTA010000468.1:0-3917 GCA_043745345.1 Acetobacteraceae bacterium
CGGCGATCAGCCCGAGGCCCGGGACATTCCAATCATCGTTGCTCCGCCGGAAGGCTGACCGCAGTCATCGCCTGGCGCACGGCCTGGGCCTCGGCGCCGATGATGGCGCCGGTGCGCAGGAACAGGTCGATCAGCACCAGGTTGACGTTGAACTTGAAAAGGTCAGTGTCGCGCACCGCGGCCATTGCGCGCGACATCGGCCAAAGTTCGAACGCCTCGACCTCGCCATCGTTAGGACGTGGCACAAAACTCGCCGGTAGCATCAGGTCGAAGCAGTGCAGCCGGTCGCGGCGCAGCCCCTCCGGCCGCTCCATGGCATAGGATACGATCCCTACCGGCACGGCGGAGGAAGCGGTTTCCGGCGGGATGGCCGCCTCCTCGGCGGCTTCCTTTATCAACGTCTCGATCGGGCCGAGCCCCGCAGGAATGCCGCCGGCGACGATGTGGTCGAGCTTGCCGGGATCGAGTGCTTTGTCGCGGGCCCGCCGTCCGACCCAAAGATGCAGTCCATTCGCACGTTCCACCAGGCCGTTGACGTGCACCCCTTCGGCCGCGACGCCGAACACCGGCAAGCCGCCGCGGTCGATGGTTCCGAGCACTGGGCCGTCGGGCACCGCCCGCACATCAAAACTCTCGCCGCGCCATCGGTGAAATCCCGCGGCTGACAGTGCCCGCGAAATCCCGAACAGTGCACCGCCATCCTGAAGCATGAGGCCGTCCGTGGCGGCGGTGATCTCCGGAAACTCAAGCATCGCCGCGGCAATGCCGGGCGATAGCCAGCCAACGACGGCGTTGCCGATACGAAGCGTCCGGCGCCCGCCCGGCAGGGCCGCATTGTTGCACGCGGCGATATGGCGGACGAAGCCAGGCCGGAAAGCGTCAGGGTCGGACAACTGCCCGCCTTTCAAATTGATACCCGACATGCCACATGCGGGTCATGCGATCTTCTTCCGCCCAGCCCGCCGCGTCCACTGTGGGCGGGCTTCCCAGCCCCGATACCGGCCCGCTGCTGCGCCGTTTCCCAGCCCGCCCGACCTGGGCCACGATCGGCTCTCTGGCGCCGTACCTGTGGCCGCGGGGCGACCGCGACTCCAAGATCCGGGTCGTCGTCGCAATGGTATTCCTGCTCGCGAGCAAGGTCGCCACCGTCTACGTGCCGATCGTCTACAGCCACGCGGTCGACGCGTTGGCGCCAAAATCGGCAGGCGGCCAGACGATCGACATCCTGGCCATCCCGATCGCGCTGATCGTCGGTTACGGCCTGCTTCGGGTCGCCTCGGCGGGTTTTGCCGAGTTCCGCGACGCGATTTTTGCCGCAGTGCAGATGCGCGCCGCCCGCCGTGTCGCGCTCGAAACCTTCCAGCATCTGCACCGGCTGTCACTGCGTTTTCACATGGACCGGCAGACCGGCGGCCTGTCGCGCTCGATCGAGCGCGGCACGATCGGCATCCAGGCGGTGCTGCGCCTGGCGATCTTCAACATCATTCCGACGATCATCGAGATGCTGATGGTGACCACGATCCTGTGGGTGCTGTTCGACTGGCGCTTCGCCCTCGTCACCTTCGCAGCTGTCAGCCTCTACATGACCTTCACCTTGTTCTTCACCAACAAGCGGGTGCGCATTCGCCGTTTGATGAACGACAGCGACACCGAGGCGCAGAATAAGTCGGTCGACAGCCTGCTGAACTACGAGACCGTCAAATACTTCGGCAATGAGGCGCACGAGGCCTCCCGCTATGACCTCGCACTGGCTCGCTACGAGCGCGCCGCGGTGCGCAGCCAGGTCAGCCTCAACATGCTCAACCTCGGCCAGGCGGTGATCATCTCCGGCGGCTTGGCGCTGATCATGCTGATGGCCGCGACCGAGGTCCGCCAGGGCACCATGAGCGTTGGCCGGTTCGTGCTGGTCAACACCTATTTGATGCAGCTCTATCAGCCGCTCAACATGCTCGGCTTCGTCTACCGTGAGATCAAGCAGGGGCTGGTCGACATGGAGCAGATGTTCCAGCTGCTGCGCGTCGATCGTGAGGTCGCCGATAGTCCGGGTGCCAAGTCGTTGGCCGCCGGTGGCGCCGAGCTCGCCTTCGAGGACGTGCATTTCGGCTATCGGCCGGACCGCGAGATTCTCAAGGGTGTCAGCTTCCGGATTCCCGCCGGCGGCAAGCTCGCCATCGTCGGGCCGACGGGGGCCGGCAAATCGACTATCAGCCGGCTGCTGTTCCGCTTCTACGACGTGACCGATGGCCGCGTGACGATCGATGGCCAGGACATTCGCGACGTCACCCAGGACAGCCTGCGGTCGGCGATCGGCGTGGTGCCGCAGGACACCGTGCTGTTCAACGACACCATCCGCTACAACATCGGCTACGGCCGGCCGGACGCCACCCAGGACGAGATCGAGGCCGCGGCCCGCGCCGCCCAGGTCCATGATTTCGTGCAGCGGCTGCCCGAAGGCTATGACACGCGGGTCGGCGAGCGTGGCTTGAAGCTTTCAGGCGGCGAGAAGCAGCGTGTGGCGATCGCGCGCACCATCCTCAAGAATCCCCGCATTCTCATCCTCGACGAAGCCACCAGCGCGCTCGACACCGGCACCGAGCAGGACATTCAGGTGGCGCTGCGGGCGGTTTCGCAGCATCGTACCACGGTGGTGATCGCGCACCGGCTGTCCACGGTGATCGACGCCGACGAGATCCTTGTCCTGGTCGACGGCCAGGTTGCCGAGCGCGGCAGCTACGCCAGCCTGCTGGCGTCCGGCGGCGTGTTCGCGCGAATGTGGCTGATGCAGGCGGAACAGCAGGCCGACGCCAACCTTACTTTGCCGGAGCCGGCTATCGCCGGCGAATGAACCTCAGGAAAGCCAAGCGATGAGCGGTCAGCATCCACCTCCCGCCGATCTCGGCCACGCCGGATCGGTGGTCGACAAGGCGATCGAGTATATGACCGGCCTGAACATCGCTCCCCTGGCCATTGCCTCGGCACTGCTGGGGGCGGCGGTCAACCTGCTTTCGCGGTCGATTCCCGATGAGCACGTGGTGCAGATTCTCAACAACGCGATCGCCAGCGTGCGCGCTGGCGAGCTTCACGACATGAAGTAGAAAGCATGGGGCGGAGAGGGAGCCCTATCCCCGCTTACCTTGACGCCCTTGCGCGCATTCGCCATAAGGCGCCTCCTTCTGATCAACTGACCAAGGTTACTGCAAATGGCCCGCCGCTGCGAAATTACTGGCAAGGGTGTGCTGTCTGGCAACAATGTCAGCCACGCCAACAACAAGACCCGCCGCCGCTTCCTGCCCAACTTGCAGCAGGTCTCGATGTTGTCGGACATACTTAATGTCACGGTGCGGATGCGTATTTCCACCCGCGCGATGCGCACGGTCGAGCACAACGGCGGCATCGACGCCTTCCTGTTGACCACGCCGAACCGTGACCTGCCGGAGGAAGCCCAGGTCCTCAAGCGACGCATCGTGCGCGCCAAGGCCAAGCAGGACGCCAAGATCGCGGCCTGAAGCCAACCGGCGAAAATTCTGCGTCCCTAACCATTCCCGTTTACCAAATTTTTTGAACTCGCGGCTCATCATGGGCCATGAGCTACTTTGGTTATGGTCTCCTATGGCTTCCCATCCTCGCCCTCCTGCTGGGAGGGATGACCGCGACGTTGGCCTGGCGGCAGCACGTCGTCGTGGCGGCTGCACGCGTGCAAAGCAGCCAGGAGGCCGGGAAGGCGGCGGAGGCGCAGCGCTTCATGCACTTGGCCGGGCTCGACCTACGCGCGCCGGCCATGAGCCTGATCGGCTTCGCCGATCAGCTGAGCCGTTCGAACACCGCCGCAGATGGCCAGGCGACCGGTATCGCCTCCATCGCCGGGCAGCTTCTGCGGCTGGCCGACGACCTTCAGGAATATGTGCTGCCGGACCCCG
>JAYTTA010000469.1:0-3908 GCA_043745345.1 Acetobacteraceae bacterium
CTTCCCCGGCTCGCCCGAAACTGGGACACTGTGACGATGAACCAGGCGCAAGCATCGGTCGGGAGCGATCTTCGGGACGGTTCCGTAATGCGCGCCGCGCCGGTGTTCGCAGCACTCGACCTTGGCACCAACAACTGCCGGCTGCTGATGGCGACCCCGGCCAGCGTCGGCTTTCGCGTGATTGACAGCTTCAGCCGCATCGTCCGCCTCGGCGCCGGGCTGCACCATACGGAACGGCTGTCTGACGACAGCATGGAGCGCGCGATGGTCGCGCTGAGCGTTTGCGCCCACCGGCTGCGGCGCCGACCAGTTCACGCCGTGCGCGCGATCGCCACCGAAGCCTGCCGGCGTGCAACCAACGGCCCCGACTTTCTGGCACGGGTGGAGTCGGAGACCGGCCTCGCCTTCGACATCATCTCGACCCGTGAGGAGGCCGAGCTCGCGCTGGAAAGCTGTACCCCGCTGCTCGGCGGCACCTCACGCCGCGCTTTGCTGTTCGACATCGGCGGCGGCTCGACCGAACTGTCCTGGGTGCGGCTGTGCAATGGCTGCCCGCCGCATCTGATTGGCTACGCCTCGCTGCCGGTGGGGGTCGTGACCCTGGCCGAGCGGTTCGGTCCGGCGGGTTTTACCGAAAGCGGGTTCGCCGCCATGGTCGGTGACGTCTCGGCCCGGCTGGCGGCGTTCGACGGCGTGCATTGCATCGCCCAGGAAATCCGCGGCGGCGGCGTGCAGCTGGTCGGCACCAGCGGTACGGTGACAACGCTGGCCGGCGTGGCACTCAACCTCGAACGCTACCACCGGCCATTGGTCGATGGCCACGTTTTGACCAGCAGCGCCGCGCGCGATGCGGTGGCGGCGCTGCGTGCTTTGGGCGAGGCGGGGCTTGCCGCGCATCCCTGCGTCGGACCCGACCGGGTCGAGTTCGTGCTGCCCGGATGCGCCGTGTTCATGGCGATCCTGCACGCCTGGCCGGCCGACCGAGTGCTGGTCGCCGACCGCGGGCTGCGGGAGGGCGTGCTGATGCGCATGATGCGGCAGGACCGGCGAATCCGGGGCCCTGTCGCACGCACCGGCGGTGCCCGATGAGCGCCGGGAAAAGCGGCGGCACCGGCAGCAAGAAGGCGCCGCCCAAGTCGCGCGACCTGGTGGTGCGGTTGAAAACCACAAACGGCCGTAGTCCGGCATCACAGGCGTGGCTGCGGCGCCAGCTTAACGACCCCTACGTGGTCGCTGCCCAGCAGCAGGGCTTTCGCTCCCGCGCAGCGTTCAAGCTGATCGAGCTCGATGACAGGTTCAAGCTGATCCGGCGCGGCTGCAGGGTCATCGATCTAGGTGCCGCACCGGGCGGCTGGGCGCAGGTCGCGGTCAAGCGCGGCGCGGCACAGGTAATCGGCGTCGATCTGCTCCCGGTAGATCCGGTCCAGGGCGCCACCATCATCGAGGGCGATTTCACCGATCCGGCGATGCCGGTCCGGCTCCGCGCGATGATGAACGCGCCGGCCGACCTGGTGTTCTCCGACATGGCACCCAACACCACCGGCCACTCGGCGACCGACCACATAAGGATCATGGCGCTGGCCGAGATGGCGCTGCAGTTCGCGATCGAGAATTTGGTTGAGGGCGGCGCGTTCGTCGCAAAAGTATTTCAGGGCGGCTCGGAAAAGACCATGCTGGCCGGGATGAAGCTGCATTTCAGCAGCGTTCGCCACGCCAAGCCGCCGGCCAGCCGCAAGGAATCCAGCGAGCTTTACGTGGTCGCGTCGGGTTTTCGCGAGAGGAAGTGACGGCCCGACCCTGACCCGCATCCTTGCTTTCGCAGCCACCGGCGCCTATTTGGGCGGCCAAGGGAAGGACCCACCCATGGCTCATGACATGCCCGTTCAATTCTCTCCGCCACAGGCCGGGGTGGAGCGTCCGACTGCGTCTAGGGTGCAGGAGGCGCTGGCCTTCGACGACGTGCTGATCGTGCCGGCCTACTCCCAGGTTCTGCCATCGGCTGCGCTGACCCGGACCTGGCTGACGCGCGCCATTCCCCTCAACATTCCGCTGATTTCGTCGGCCATGGACACCGTGACCGAGGCGCCAATGGCCATCGCCATGGCACAGAACGGCGGCATCGGCGTGATCCACAAGAACCTCGATCCCGCCGCACAGGCGGCCGAGGTCCGCCGGGTCAAGAAGTTCGAGTCGGGCATGGTAGTCAACCCGTTGACGATCCACCCAGACGACACCCTGGCCGATGCGCGGGCGTTAATGGCGCTCCACCATATCTCCGGCTTCCCGGTGGTCGAGCGCGACACCGGCCGGCTGGTCGGCATCCTGACCAACCGAGACGTGCGCTTCGCGACGGACCCTGCCACGCGCGTCTATGAATTGATGACTCGCGACAACCTGATCACCGTGCCCGGCAATGTTGGACCCGACGAGGCACGGCGCCTGCTGCATCAGCACCGTATCGAGAAGCTGCTGGTGGTCGACGAGGCCTATCGCTGCGTCGGGCTGATCACCGTCAAGGACATGGACAAGGCGCAGACCCATCCGCTGGCCAACAAGGACGAGCTTGGGCGCTTGCGCGTGGCCGCAGCGACCGGGGTCGGCGCCGACGGCAACATCCGCGCCAGCCTGCTGATCGAGGCCGGGGTCGATGTCATCGTCGTCGATACCGCGCATGGCCATTCGGCGGGGGTGCTGGAGGCGGTGCGGCTGATCAAGGAGCTGTCCAACGCAGTGCAGGTCATCGCCGGCAATGTCGCCACGCCGGAGGGCGCGATTGCGCTGATCGAGGCCGGTGCCGACGCGGTCAAGATCGGTATCGGGCCCGGCAGCATCTGCACCACCCGCGTCGTTGCCGGCGTGGGCGTGCCGCAGTTCTCGGCGGTGATGGAGACGGCCGCCGCCTGCCGGGCGCGCGGCATTCCCTCGATTGCCGATGGCGGCGTGAGGACCAGCGGCGACATCGTCAAGGCGATCGCCGCGGGGGCCGACTGTGTCATGATCGGCAGCCTGCTAGCCGGCACCGACGAGGCCCCGGGCGAGGTCTTCCTTTATCAGGGCCGGTCCTACAAATCCTATCGCGGCATGGGCAGCATCGGCGCCATGGCGCGCGGCTCGGCCGACCGTTATTTCCAGCAGGACATCAAGGACCAGCTAAAATTGGTGCCCGAAGGTGTCGAGGGCCGAGTCGCCTATAAGGGCCCGGTCGCCGCCGTCGTGCACCAGCTGGTCGGCGGACTGAAGGCCGGCATGGGCTACACCGGCAGCGCCGATATCTCTCAGTTGCAGGCCAACACCCAATTCCGCCGCATCACTGGCGCCGGGCTGCGTGAGAGCCACGTGCACGATGTGGCGGTCACGCGCGAGGCACCAAACTACCGGCAGGACGGCTGAGGCCGAAAAATATCGATTGGTCGGCAGACTGGCCGTATACAGGATCTATGAACACCATCGACAACAAGCATATCGGTGCCGATAAGGCTAAGACCCATCTGTCCGACCTATTGGACCGGGTCGAGCACGGTGAGGAATTGGTGATCACTCGCCAAAGCAATCCCATGGCCCGGCTGGTTCCGGCCGAGCTTGGCCATGATGTCGCAAAGGCGAAGGCGGCGGTGCGGGAGTTGATTACCATACGCGAGGAAATCAGGGCACGAAGCGGGAGTTTCACGCTTGAGAAACTTCTGTCCGCACGCGACGAAGGCCGGAGATACTGACCGGCCACCATGGCAAGGCGGCATTCGTCCTAGATGCGTCAGTAGCCCTCGCAGCTGTTTTACCCGACGAAGCTGGAGCCGCTCCGGCAAATCGCATCCTTGACCGGATTACCAATGAGGGTGCGATTGTTCCTTCTCTCTTGCGGGCCGAAGTGGGCAACACCCTGCTCATGCAGGAGTGCCGCAATAATACAA
>JAYTTA010000470.1:0-3901 GCA_043745345.1 Acetobacteraceae bacterium
GGTCTTTATCACCCTGGCACCGGATTGGGTGCCGGCGATCTGGTAGATCGAAAAGCCGTGCTCCGACATGATGATCTCGGTGCCGGGGCCGCCATAGGCGAGGCAGAGCTGGTACAGCAGGTCGTCCGAGCCGGCGCCGCAGACGATGCGCGCGGGATCGAGGCCGTATTTTTCTCCGAGCGCCGCGCGCAGTTCGCCCGCCGAACCGTCCGGGTAGCGATGGACCTCGTTCGCCAGCGCGGCGTAGGCCGCCTGGGCGCCGGGCGGCACGCCGAACGCGCCCTCGTTGGACGACAGTTTCACCGTCAGGTTGGGGTCGGTGACCTTCGATTCTCCCGCGACATAGGGCGAAATCGTCAGGATCTCCGGGCGTGGCCGCGGCGCGCTCACGGTGAAACTCCGATCGGCACGGCGTAGGCGCCGAGCACCACCGCATGCTGTATAGTCGGCCGAAGTGCGTCCAGCCTCGGGTCGGCCTCCGTCACGTGCCCGGCGACGTCGGCGAGTATGAAGGCCATCGGGGCGCCTGGATCGCGCCGCAACATCAGGCTGCTCAGGGAAAAACCTGCATCGGTTAGCGCCGCGGTGGCGCGGGTGCGACTGACATCAAGGGATAACTCAATGCCGAGCAGCGAACGGTCGTTGTCGGTCGGGTCCGGCGGGATGGCGCCCAACACCAACGCCTGTGCCTGAGGTGCACTGTCGGGCCGCGCGGTCCAGAACGGCAACCGGGCAATCACCTGGATGCGCGGTTCGTCCTTCCGCAGCAGCGCGGTCCACCATACCTGGCTGGAAGAGTCCTCCTCGCGCGGCAACGGCAGCACCGCGACCGAGGCGGCGCCGGCGGAAATATCTTGAAGCACCTGGCTCCAGGCGCGATGCACCCGGATTTGCGTCAGCGCGCCAAAATGCTCGCGTGCGCACTGGGTGAAGGCGGCGTCCGCCTCCGGCTCGCACACCGCGATCACGTAGGGGCCCTGCATCGAGGTCGTGGCGGCCAGCAGCTCCCGCCAGATCCGCACCAGCCCCTGCTCCGGCAGCGCGCCGTGGTTCCGCGCCAGCAGCCGGCGCAGGATTGTCGCTTCGCGCCCCGGCCGCAGCGCCACCCGGCCCTTGCCGGCGGCTGCAACCTGCGTCACCACCGCTGCGCGCTGCATCAGCAGGTCGTGCACCGCGTCATCGATGCGATCGATCTTTTCGCGCAGCGACCCGAGGTCGGCAGTTGCCATCAGGGGCGGGATGGCGGCGTCGAGCAGGCTGGACATCTGTTTGTTCACGAATCTGGGATACGGGCTTTAGACGGTCGTGATAAACGATGCTGGCGCAACTGCAAACCTCCTGCCCGCCAGGATGGCTTGCGACCGGGGCGGCGCTGGGCCTAAGCAAAGCGGTCATGGACCATTCAGAACAAGCAGCCGAGCCTGCCCACACGCACGTCACCTTCGATGACGGCATGATGCTGGAGTGCGGCGTGGCGCTGGCGCGGATGACCGTCGCCTACCGCACCTACGGCACGCTCAGCGCCGCCCGGACCAACGCCGTGCTGGTATGCCATGCCCTCACCTCCGACCAGTATGTCGCCGAGCCGCACCCGCTCACCGGCAAGCCGGGCTGGTGGGACACGCTGGTCGGCCCTGGCCGCGCGGTCGACACGAACCGCTTTTTTGTGATCTGCGCCAACGTGCTGGGCGGCTGCATGGGCAGCACCGGCCCGCGCAGCGTGTCCGACGACTCGCATGACAACGAGCAGACCATTTGGGGCACCGACTTTCCGCCGGTGACCATCGGCGACATGGTGCGGGCGCAGAAGCGCCTGGTCGAGCATCTTGGGATTGGCCGGCTTTTCGCAGTCATCGGCGGCTCGATGGGCGGCATGCAGGTGCTGGAATGGGCGGCGCGGTTCCCGGAATCGGTGTTCGCCGCCGTTCCCGTTGCCACCGCCGCCTACCACTCGGCGCAGAACATCGCCTTCCACGAGGTCGGCCGCCAGGCGATCTTTGCCGATCCGGATTGGAACGCCGGCCGCTACTGGGAACGCGGCAAGATCCCTGCCCGTGGCCTCGCGGTGGCGCGGATGTGCGCGCACATCACCTACATGTCCGAACAGGCGCTGACCCGCAAATTCGGCCGCCGCCTGCAGAACGCGCCGAAAGACCCGAGCGAGGCCATTTCCCTGTTCGGTGACATGTTCGAGGTCGAGAGCTACCTCCGCCACCAGGGTAGCACGTTCGTGACCCGGTTCGACGCCAACTCCTACCTGACGATCACCCGGGCGATGGATTTCTTCGACGTCGCGGCCGAGCATGGCGGCGACCTGGCCCAGGCGTTCCGCGGCAGCCCGACCCGGTTCTGCATCGTCTCGTTCACCTCGGACTGGCTGTTTCCGACGTCCGAAAGCCGCGCCATGGCCCGCGCGCTGAACCGCGCCGGCGCCAACGTGAGCTTTGTCGAGATCCCGACCGATAAGGGCCACGACGCCTTCCTGCTCGACGAGCCGGACTTTCACCGCACCGTCGCCGGCTTCCTAGCCGGCTGCGCCGAACATGCCGGGATCGCCGCGTGAGCCGCACCTTGGCCGAGCCGATCCAGCATGTTGCCAAGAACATGCGGGTCGATCTGCGGCTGATCTCCGAGATGGTCCAGCCGGGCGCGCGGCTGCTCGACATCGGCTGCGGCGACGGGCTGCTGATCGACCACCTGTTCCGCACCAAAAGCTGCGACGCGCGCGGCATCGAGATCAACATGGCCGAGGTGACGCGCGCCATCGCCCACGGCCTGCCGGTGATGCACGGCGATGCCGACGATGACCTGCAGCACTATCCCGATGCCGCGTTCGACTACGTGGTGCTGTCGCGCACGTTGCAGGCGGTGGAGCGGCCGCGCGAGGTGCTGCGCCAGATGCTGCGCATCGGCACCCGCGCCATCGTCAGCTTTCCCAATTTCGGCCATTGGCGCCTGCGTTGGCAGCTACTCAGCCGCGGCCGTATGCCGATGACCGAAAGCTGGGACCGGCCCTGGCACGAAACGCCGAACATCCACCCGTGCACGATCCAGGATTTTTTCGATCTGTGCGCCGCCGAGGGCTACGAGATCGAAAACTGGCTGGCGACCGACGACACCGGCGGGCGCGGGCCTTGGCGGCGGTTTCCCCGGCTGGCGAATTTGTTTGGGGAACAGGCGTTGTTTTTGCTGAGGAAGGCCGGGGGCTCTGCCCCTGGACCCGTCTTTACCGAACTGACGAACAAGGCAAGAACGGGGTCAGGGCGAACATCGGCGTGCTGACCTTTGTGCGTCTCCATGCCCGCTGCCTCGCCTGGGCCATGCTGGCGGGCAGCGTGGTGTTCCTGCTGGCCCCGCTGGTGGTGACGATTCTGGTGTCGTTATCGCGGTCGCCGCTATTCGCGTTGCCCACAGACGGCCTATCCTAGGCTTAATACCGGCACTTGCGGACGCTCGACGGGCTGGCCGACGCGGTGGCGCTGACGCTCGAGGTGGCAGTGGCGGCGACCGCGGTGTCCCTGGCCATCGGTACGTTGGCAGCGATCGCCGTGGTGCGCCGGCACTTCCCAGGGCGCGAGGCGGTGGCGACCTTCCTGATCTCGCCGCTGATGCTGCCGGGCCTGGTCGTCGGCACTACCATGCTGCAGTATTTCCGCGCGCTTTGGCTGCGCGACGCGCTGCCCTGCCTGCTTCTGGCGCACGTCGTGATCGTGCTGCCGTTCGTGGTGCGGACGTTGATGGCGGGGCTGGCGCGGTTCGACTTCGCGCTGATCGACGCGGCCCGCACCCTGGGCATGTCCTATCCGTGCGCCGTGCTGCGGGTGATGGTGCCGGTGCTGGCGCCCCTCTTCGTCACCGGCGCACTGTTCGGCTTCCTGGCGTCGGTCGACAACTACCCGGT
>JAYTTA010000471.1:0-3892 GCA_043745345.1 Acetobacteraceae bacterium
GCGCTGGACGGCACTCTGCTGGATGTCAACGCCACAGGCCTCGCCTCCATCCAGGCGACGCTGGCTGACGTCGTCGGTAAGCCGTTCGCTGACGCGCCCTGGTTCGCCGGCACCCCAGGCATGCCGGACTCGGTTCGCAGCTGCATCGCCATGGTCGTGGCGGGGCAGGAAGCGCGCCGGCATGTCGTGGTCAACCTGCCGACAGGGGTTCGCTCGTTCGATTTCGCGATGCGCCCGATGCGCGACGAAACCGGCGTGGTCGTCGCCATCGTCCCCGAGGCGATCGACACCACCGATCGCCGCCAAGCCGAGGAAGCGCTGCGCCAAAGTCAGAAGATGGAGGCGGTGGGCCAGCTCACTGGCGGCATCGCCCATGATTTTAACAACCTGCTGCAGGGGATTACCGGGTCGCTCGACATGGTGCAGCGGCGGATCGCCAAGGGACGCATCGGCGAGCTTGACCGGCTGATCGACGGCGCCATGGCCTCGGCCCACCGCGCGGCGGCGCTGACCCACCGGCTGCTCGCCTTCTCGCGCCGGCAGCCGCTCGATCCGAAGCCGGTCGAGGCCAACCTGCTGGTGGGCTTGATGGAGGATCTGCTGCGCCGGACCATGGGCGCCGGGATCACGCTCGATCTCAGCCTCGCCGCGGGCCTGTGGGTCACGCTTTGCGACTACAACCAGCTTGAGAATGCGCTGCTTAATTTGGTGATCAACGCCCGCGATGCGATGCCCGACGGCGGCGCCATCCGGATTGAGACCGACAACGTCGACCTGCAGGCGACCCCGGCGGCACGGGCGGTGGGCGTCGGCCCCGGTCAGTATGTCTGCATCCGGGTCACCGACAGCGGCATCGGCATGGCGCCCGAGACCATCGACCGGGCGTTCGATCCGTTCTTCACCACCAAGCCGACCGGCGAGGGCACCGGGCTCGGCCTGTCGATGATCTACGGCTTCGCGCGCCAGTCCAACGGAAGCTGCAGGATTGAAAGCAAGGTCGGCCAGGGCACCGTGATGACACTCTATCTGCCCCGGCATCATGGCCACACGATAAACCTCGCCTCCCTGGCACAATCAGGCGCCGTGGAGGCTAAAAAGGGTGATGTCGTGCTGGTGGTCGAGGATGAGCCGGTGGTGCGGGCGCTGGTGGTCGAGGTGTTGCGGGAACTCGGCTACGACGCGCTGGAGGCCGAGGACGGTGTGTCCGGCCTGGACGTGCTGCGGTCGGACCAGCATATTGATCTTCTGGTCACCGATGTCGGACTGCCGGGATTGAACGGCCGGCAGATGGCGGATGCGGCGCGCGAGCTGCGGCCGGACCTCAAGGTGCTGTTCATGACCGGCTACGCCGAGAACACTATGGCAGCGCGCGGCTTTCTCAAGCCGGGCATGGCGATCATCACCAAGCCATTCGCGATGGACGCGCTGATCACCCGCATCCGCGGCATGATCATGGCCGACTGAAGCTCGGGCGCTGCCCCAAACCCCGCAACGGGGCAGTCGCCCCTTTGAACCCCATTCTTAAGGTTGGGCGCCCCGGCGCGCTACCCCGGCGGGGTTTGGGGCAGAGCCGATCGCCTTCTTGCCTACGGCGTCTCGCACCCCGTTGCACAACAACGGCCCGGCTGTTTGGATACCCTCTTACCCTCGTCGGTGATGCCGCGGTCAAGCAGAGTTTCGACCAGCGCTACCTTCTCCATCACCGGATAGTTGCGCCAGATCTCGCGCTTCATCGCCTCCGGTGAGCCACCGCCATGCAGGGAGATCACCGAGTACCAACCGGCTTGGTGCGACACCGTGAGGTCCTCGACCAGGCGGGAAACTTCAAGCCGCTGCTCGGCCGGGATGTCGGCGCGGCCGCCGAGCACCGCCGCGAGGGAGGCCCGGGTTTCCGGGTTGTGGTCCTCTTCGGGGCCGGGCAGGGCGACGATAAGGCCGCCCGACACGTAATGCGCGATGCGATGCATGTCGTAGATCTTGGTCGCCAGCAGCAGCTTGCCGATGTTGGAGAATACCGCGTCCGGCATCACCGAGCCGGCCGGGTCGGTGGTGCAGTAGACCGAGGAGGCGACGCCGCAGGCGAAAAAGCTCTCGGTGATGGTGATCAGCTCGACCATCGCCTCGCGGATGTGGCCATGCTCGTTAGGATCAAGGCCGTTGGCGTCGATCATCAGGGCGCCGGCGCCGATCAGCAGGTCGCCGAAGCCGGCTCGGGCGCCGATGCAGGAATGGCGGTGGTGGGTGGCATAGCTGGTGGTCAGGAAGCCGCCCTCCTCGTGCTCGCCCGCGAGGAAGACCTTGTCGTGCGGCACAAACACGTCGTCGAAGATAACCACCCCCGTGGATTGGCCGTATCTGCCGGAGAATTTGGCCGCGGCCTCACCGGGCCGGCCCGCCGGGCGCGCGACGATGGTGACGCCGGGCGCGTCCACCGGCACCGCGCAGCATACCGCACAGGCAGCGTCGTCCCTGGTGTGGGTGCGGCAGGGCATCACCAGGAACCCGTGCATGTAGGGCGCGCCGGTGACGATCGCCTTGGTGCCGCGGATGACGATGCCGTCCGGCCGGCGTTCCTTGATGTGAACGTAGGTGTCCGGGTTGACCTGCTGGCCGGGACGCTTCGCCCGATCGCCTTTCGCGTCCGTCATGGCGATGCCGAGCGTCAGGTCGCGGTCCTGCGCGTCGTGCATGTAGGCCAGGAAACGCTGCGAGTAGTCGGTGCCGTGGGCGTCGTCGGTACGCCTCGTTGCCTGGAAGATGCCGTTGAAGGCGTCATGGACCAGGTAGCGCTGGGCGCAGCCGGAGGTGCGGCAGACCAGGCGCACCGCCTCCAGCTTGTGCAGCAGGTCGGCCGAGGTCTCGTCGATATGCATCATCCGGTTGATTGTTTTTTCGGACGTGCCCTGGACGGCGGTCATGATCTTCCGGTGCTCGGGCAGGTGGGCGAAATCGTAGGTGACGCCAACCGCGTTGATGCCGGGTGCCAACAGGGGTTCGTCGGCGACGCTCTCGACGCGGTTCCCGTTGACGAACACACGCGGATGGTAGGCGCGAAGAGATTCGCGGAAATCGGCGGCGGTCATCAACATCAGATTTTTCCGGGCGGTTCCCAGTGACTTTGCGCGAGAACGGCGGTGGCGTAAATTGGATCCCGGTGCAGGCCGGATAAACAAGATCGGGAGCGTGGGATGGGTGATCGACTGCATGGGGACCGACTGGCCGCGGATCGCACCGTCGTCTGGTACTACGACGTCATCTCGCCGTTCGCTTATCTGGCGCTCGCCAGGATCGAAGCGTTGGCGAGGGGTCAAAGGATACGTACGCAGCCGATCGTGTTCGGCGCCGTGCTCGCGCATTGGGGCCAGCTCGGCCCGGCGGAAATTCCGCCCAAGCGCCTGCACACCTATCGGCAGTGCCAGTTTTTGGCCGACCAGGCCGGCATCTCGTTCCGGTTTCCGCCACGCCACCCGTTTCGGTCATTGGACGCGCTTCGCCTGATGACCGCCCTGGACAGCCGGCCCGACGCAGTACGCACCGTGTTCGATGCGATCTGGGCCGCGGGGCGCGACCTCGGCGAACGTGACGAACGCGACGCGCTATGTCGGCAGTTGGGCATCGACGACTACGAGGCTCTGATCGCGCGCACCGATGCCAAGGCCCGGCTGCGTGACGCTACCGAGACGGCGATCGGCGTCGGCGTGTTCGGCGTGCCGACTCTGGCGATCGGAGGAGAGATATTTTGGGGACTGGACGCGATGCCGATGGCCGAGGCCTATCTCGCCGATCCGCAGATGCTCGTCCGCGGCGAAATGGCGCGCATCCGAACTCTGCCAACCGGCGTCGAACGCCGCCTCGATTGAATGCCGAAGACAGTTCAGGCGTTGGAATCGGT
>JAYTTA010000472.1:0-14555 GCA_043745345.1 Acetobacteraceae bacterium
GAAGACCAGCCCGTGAACGATCGATTGCGGATGGATGAGCACGCCGATATCCGTCTCGTCGAGCTGAAATAGCCGCGCCGCCTCGATCACCTCCAGGCCCTTGTTCATCATCGTCGCGCTGTCGATGCTGATCTTGGCGCCCATCGACCAGACGGGATGACGCAAGGCCTGCTCCGGCGTCACGGCGGCCATCTCGGCCACAGTCTTCGTGCGGAACGGCCCGCCCGAGGCGGTCAGCACAATCTGCTCGACCGCGCCGCGATTGCCATCCGCCATCGACTGGAAGATCGCGTTGTGCTCGCTGTCAACCGGCAGCAGCGTCGCGCCTGCCTCACGCACCGCCGCCAGCATGAGTTCGCCGGCACAGACCAACGCCTCCTTGTTGGCCAGCGCCACGGCGCCTCCATTGCGGATCGCGGCCAGGGTTGGCGCCAGGCCGGCAGCGCCGGTGATCGCCGCCATGGTCCAGTCGACGCGGATGCCGGCCGCCTCAATTACCGCCTCACGCCCGGCCGCGACCTCAATCCCGGTGCCGGCAAGTGCCATGCGCAAGGCGTATTCCTGAGCAGTGTCCTCGATCACCGCCCGACTGGCACGAAGCTCTATCGCCTGAGCCGCCAGCAGGGTGGCATTGCGGCCGCCGACCAGCACGCGCACGTCGAACCGGTCCGGCTGGCCGCGGAGCAGGTCGACGGTCTGGGTGCCAACGCTGCCGGTGCTGCCAAGGATGGTGACCGACCGGATGGGTGAAACATCGCTCATCCGGAACCCACTACTCCACGTCCGAGCGCGAGCGCCAGTGCAGCGGCCGCCGGAGCGGCGGCCAGGACCCCGTCGAGCCGATCAAACAGGCCGCCATGGCCCGGTACCAGCCAGCCGGAATCCTTAACGCCGAACTTTCTTTTTATCGCACTTTCCATCAGGTCGCCGGCTTGGGCGACGACGCTCAGCAGCAGGCAAACCAGCATAAACAGCAGGATGGAGGGCGTTCCGCCGATCGCGTGACCCAACGACGCGATCATTCCCGCCGCCACGAGCGCCGCGCCGACGATGCCGCCGGCGGCGCCCGACCAGGTTTTTCCGGGCGAGATCGAGGGCGCCAACTTGCGGCCGCCGAACCACCGACCCGCGAGGTAGGCACCGATGTCCGTGGCCCAGACGATGAGCAGAACGAGCAGCATGTCGATGCCATCGCCCGTGCGCAGCCATAGCAGCGCCAGCAAGGCTGGGGCGATGTAAAGGGTGCCGAGCAGCAGCAAGTAAGGCCGGGCTCTGCCCCACTTTTTAGGCAATGGGACCCGCCGGGGCAGCGGCCCCGGACCCGCCTTACTTGGAAGGATGGATTTTAAAGGCGCCGCTCTTAACGGGGTCCCATTGCTTGAAAAATTGAGGCAGAGCCCCTGGCCTTCTGCGCTTTGGCAAAGTTGTACCCACTCATACCCGAGCCCAACCGCCATGGCACAGACCAGAATATCCCATGCGACGCCGCCCCACCAAAGGCATAGGAGTACGACCGGCGCCAGGATAAACGCGGTAACCGAGCGGCGGCGGAGATCGCGCCACCGGCTGCTGTCAGCCGGGCCGGGCGCCAAAACGCCGCTCCCGCCGCGCGTATTCGGCCAGTGCGGCGGCGAAGTGCTCGGCGCCGAAATCGGGCCACAGCACATCGAGGAACACCAGTTCGGCGTAAGCCGCCTGCCAGAGCAGAAAGTTCGATAGCCGCTGCTCGCCGCTGGTGCGGATGATCAGGTCGGGGTCGGGCATGCCACCGGTGGAAAGCGCCGCCGACACCGCGGCCTCGTCAATGTCGGCCGGATCGAGCGTGCCGGCGCGCGCGGCCTCGGCCAGCGTGCGGACCGCGGCGGTGATCTCGTCGCGCGCACCGTAGGACAAGGCAATCGTCAGATTAAGCTTGGTGTTGCCGCGCGTGCTCTGCTCGGCGGCGTGAAGGTCGTCACGGATATCGGCATCGAACCGATTGGGGTCGCCGATGAAGCGCATCCGCACGCCGTTGGTGTGAAGCTCGGCGACCTCGTTGCGCAGATAGTGGCGCAGGAGGCCGGTCAGGTCCATCACCTCGCCGGCCGGCCGGCGCCAGTTCTCGCTGCTGAAGGCGTAAATGGTCAGCCACTGCACGCCCGACTGCATCGCCGCCTCGATCGCGCGGCGGACGGCACGGGCACCCTCGCGATGGCCGGCGACGCGCGGCAGATAGCGCAAGGTCGCCCACCTTCCGTTGCCATCCATGATGACGGCGACATGTACAGGCGCAAGCGAAGGGCGCCCGAGCGAAGGGGGCGCGAGCTCCGCCAGGTTCGCGGCATCCTTTACCTTTTTCTGAATGGCTACCGACATCATGCGTTTCAAATGGTGAAGGTTTCGAATGGGCCGGCCCCGGGCCTGCTTGATACTCAGACCTGCTTTATATCACGTTCCTTCTCGGCAAGGCTGTCATCAATCCGCTTGACATAGCCGTCCGTCATCTTCTGCACGTCGTCGGACCAGGTCTTGGCCAGGTCCTCGCCGATCTCGCTCTTTTTTTCGAACGCCTTGATCTGCTCCATGCCGTCGCGCCGCACGCCGCGCACCGCGATCTTGGTTCCTTCGGCGTATTTGCCGGCCAGCTTGGCCAGCTCGTTGCGACGCTCGGCGGTCAGCATCGGGATCGGCACGCGCACCAGTTGGCCATCGGTCTGCGGGTTGAGGCCAAGTCCGGCCTCGCGGATGGCACGGTCGACGGCGGACACCATCGATCGGTCCCAGACCTGCACTGTCAGCAACCGCGCCTCCGGCACGCCGATGGTGGCGACCTGGGCCAGCGGCATCTCGGTGCCGTAGGCCTCGACGCGCACCGGCTCCAGCAGCGCCGGATTGGCGCGCCCGGTCCGCAGGCCGGCAAATTCGCGCTTCAGGGTTTCAAGCGCGCTGTCCATGCGGCGCGACAAATCCTGTTTCAGTACCTCAAGGTCGGCCGCCATGGATTATGCTCGCTCCTATGCCTGCTCGACGATCGTGGTGTACCGGCCCTCGCCGCGCATGACCTGGGCGAAGGCGCCGGGAGCGTGGATGTTAAACACCAGAACCGGCAATTTGTTCTCCCGCGCCACGGAAATCGCCGCCGCATCCATCACGCCGAGGTCCCTGGCGAGCACGTCATGATAGGTCAGTTGCTCATAACGTTCGGCGCCGGCCTCTTTGCGCGGATCGGCGGAATAGACGCCGTCGACCTGAGTGCCCTTGAGGAGGCAATCGCAATTCATCTCCACAGCGCGCAGCGAGGCCGCGGTGTCGGTGGTGAAAAACGGATTGCCGGTGCCGGCGGCGAAGATCACTACCCTGCCCTTCTCCATGTGCCGCATGGCGCGGCGCCGGATGTAGGGCTCGCAGACGCTGGCCATCGGAATGGCCGACTGCACGCGGGTCGGCACCTCAAGCTTCTCCAGCGCGTTCTGCATCGCCAGGGCGTTCATCACTGTGGCCAGCATGCCGATATAATCAGCCTGGGCGCGGTCCATGCCGCTCGCGGCACCCGAAACGCCGCGGAAGATGTTGCCGCCGCCGATCACCAGGCAGACCTGGACGCCCATCGCTACGACGCAGCCGACGTCGGTCGCGATAGCGGCGATCGTATCGGTATCCAGGCCATATTCCCGCCGTCCCATCAGGGCCTCGCCGGAAACCTTGAGCAGCACCCGCCGGTAGATTGGCTGATGAGGCGACGGTTCATGCTGGGAGGAAAGCGCTGGCGTCATTCGAACCAATCGAGGGCTGAGGGCGGGATTGGTCATAGAGCGGTGAGGGGCTGCGAAGCAAGCGTGGGGCACCCGGTCATATCTCCTCGACCCGCTCAACGCCCAGAGTAATCTTCAGCGCCTGTACCAGCCGCGGCGTGACGTTGAAGCCGCCGGGAAGGTGAATCTCGACGCTCTGCGCCTCGTCCAGCATCGGGATCAGAGTGACCTGTCCCCGCCCCGCGCCCTCGCGAGCAAGCAATGCCTGGATCGGCGTCACGTTGTCGGCGATTTCGGGCGAGACCTGGCGCAGCCAGATGCGCATGCCGCCGCCGGCCGCCGCCGCCGCGCGCTCCAGCGGCGCGACATCGCTGGCTGTGATGCGCAACGCGTCGCCCTCCATCTTCAGGTCGGTGGTGAATAGGACGTGGGCGCCGACAGTCAGTATCTCGCGCGAGCGCAGCAGCACCTCCGAAAACACCGTGATCTCCAGCGACCCGGCGCTGTCCGATATCCGCACCCACGCCATGCGGGTGCCGGTGCGGGTGGTGCGTTCCTTCATCGCCAGCACTGTGCCGGCCAGTTTTACCCGCGCGGCGCCGGCGCGTGCGCGGCTCTCAAGTTGGCTGGTAGTGATGGCGCCCAGCTTTCGAAGCGTTGGCGCGTAGGCATCGAGCGGGTGAGCCGTCAGATGGAACCCGATCGCCTCCGCCTCAAACCCAAGCCGCTCGGATTGAGGCCAGTCCGGCATCTCGGAAAAACGGATTTCCTCGGGTCGGTTGCCGCCCGCGAACAGCGCGATCTGGCCGCTTTCCTTCTGTTCCGCGTCGGCTTGGGCACGGCGCAGGATGGTATCGGCGCCGGCGAACAGCTTGGCCCGGTTCGGCTCCAGCCGGTCGAACGCACCGGCGCGGACCAGGTTCTCGATCTGCATCTTGCTGATCTGGCGCGGATCGATGCGGGCGGCAAAATCGGAAATATCCTCGAACGGCGACTGGGCGCGGGTTACGGCCAGGGCCTGCATGGCGGCGTGGCCGACCTTCTTGATCCCAGCCAGTGCGTAGCGGATCGCCAGCGGGCCTTTCTGTCCGTTCTCGCCAGGCAAGCGTTCGACCGAGAAATCCGCTTCGGACCGGTTGATGTCGGGCGGCAGCATGCGGATGCCCGAGCGCACGGCCTCCTGCCTGTAGGCGGCCAGCTTCTCGGTGTTGCCCAGCGCCAGGCTCATGCAGGCGGCGATGAACACGGCGGGATGGTTGGCTTTCATCCAGGCTGTCTGGTAAGCGACCAGCGCGTAGGCGGCGGCATGCGACTTGTTGAAGCCGTAATCGGCGAACTTGGCCATGATGTCGAATACCTCGGTCGCTTTGGCCACCGGGATTCCGCGCGCCTCGGCGCCGTCGGTGAAGGTCTGGCGCTGGGCGTCCATCTCGGAGCGGATCTTCTTGCCCATGGCGCGGCGCAGCAGGTCGGCGCTGCCTAGGCTGTAGCCGCCCATCTTTTGCGCGATCTGCATGACCTGCTCCTGGTAGACCATGATGCCATAGGTCTCTTCCAGGATGCTTCGAAGTTCCTCGTGCGGCGGCTGCCACTTCTCGCCATGCTTGCGCCGGTTGTAGTCGGGGATATAGGCCATCGGCCCGGGACGATAGAGCGCCACTGCGGCGATCAGGTCCTCGAACCGGTTTGGGCGCATCTGGCGCAACACGTCGCGCATGCCCTGGCCTTCGAACTGGAACACCCCGCCAGCATCACCGCGGGCCAGCATCTCATAGGTTTTTTCGTCGTCCAACGGCAGCCGGTCGATATCGACGTGGATGCCAAGCTCGGCGAGAAAGCGTACCGCGCGGGCCAGGATGGTGAGGGTGGTCAGGCCGAGGAAGTCGAATTTCACCAATCCGGCCTGCTCGACATACTTCATCGAATATTGGGTGACGATAAAATCCGATTTGGCGTCGCGGTAGAGGGGAACCAGCTCGATCAGCGGGCGGTCGCCGATCACCACGCCGGCGGCGTGGGTGCTGGCGTGGCGGTAGAGGCCCTCGATCTGCAGCGCGATCTCGATCATCCGGCCGATGCCCTCATCCTCGTCGCGCAGCTGCTGCAGGCGCGGCTCGCCGGCCACCGCCTGAGCCAGGGTCACTGGTTTTGCAGGATTATTTGGGATCAGTTCGGCTACCTTGTTGACCTGAAAATAGGTCAGCCCAAGCACGCGGCCAACATCGCGCACCGCAGCCCGGGCCTGCAGCTTGCCGAACGTGATGATCTGCGCCACTCGATCGCCGCCGTATTCGCGGCGCACGTACTCGATGACGGCGTCCCGCCCCTCCTGGCAGAAGTCGATGTCGAAATCCGGCATCGAGACGCGCTCGGGGTTGAGGAAACGTTCGAACAGCAGGTTGAAGCGGAGCGGATCAAGGTCGGTGATGGTCAGCGCCCAGGCGACCACCGAGCCCGCACCCGAACCACGGCCGGGACCGACCGGGATACCCTGCCCCTTGGCCCACTGGATGAAGTCGGCGACAATCAGGAAGTAGCCGGGGAAACCCATGCCGTCGATCACCGACAGCTCGTAGTCCAGCCGGTCGCGATAGATTTTTCGACGAACCGGCTCGACGGCGAGCGTGTCCATCCGGCGGTCCAGCCCTTCTTGAGCCATGGCGGCCAGGGTTTCGGCCTCCGAGGCACCGGGCCGCACCTTGGGGCACATCGGCAGCAGCGGTTTTCGGACTTCGGCCATCACCGCGCAGCGTTGAGCGATTGCGATGGTGTTGTCGCAGGCCTCGGGCAGGTCGGAAAACAGCGCGCGCATGTCGGCGGCCGGCTTGAACCAGTGCTCGGGCGTGACCCGGCGGCGTTCCTTTTCCGAGATCAACCTGCCCTCGGCGATGCACAGTAGCGCGTCGTGAGCGAGGTACATCTTTCGCGTCGCGAAGAAGCACTCATTTGTTGCGACCAGCGGCACCCTCGCTGCATCCGCCAACTGGATCAGGCCTGGCTCGATGGCGGCCTCGACGGCCAAGCCGTGGCGATGCAGTTCCATGGCGACGCGGTCAGGGAACGCCTCCGTCAGCATCGCGAGCAGCCGCTCCGCCTCGGCTTTCTGTCCCTCCGCGAGCAGCCGGGCGACCGCGCCCTGCGTGCCGGCGGTCAGCAGCAGCAGGCCATTGGCGGACGCGGCGATGGTGGCGAGGGCGAGCTGCGGCTTGAGGGCAGGATCGGTGTCGAGGAACGCCTGCGAGGACAGCCTCTGGAGGTTGGCCAGCCCCTCGGCGTTCTGCGCCAGCAGCACCAGCGGCTCGGGCGGCAGCCTTGGGTTGTCAACGCGCGAGACAGGAATCTGGCAGCCAATGATCGGCTGCACGCCGCTGGCGAGGCAGTACTGGCTAAACTCCAACGCGCCGAACAGGTTGGCGGTGTCGGTGATCGCCACCGCCGGCATGTGGGCCTCGCGCGCCAGCACGGCGATTTTTTCTGCTTTGATCGCGCCCTCGCTCAACGAATAGGCGGAGTGGACTCGGAGGTGGACGAAATCTGCGTGTGGCATGGCGACAAGATAAGAGGGACGGCGCTGCCCGGAAACATGTTGTTGCTGTTCGGAGCGAACATGTTATAAACCAACTAGTCTCCAACCAGTATAGGTCATTATGGATACAATTGGTTCGTTCGAGGCTAAAACCCACCTTTCGATGTTGCTGGAGAAAGTCGAGAACGGCGAGAGCTTCACCATCACGCGTCATGGCACGCCCGTCGCCCGGTTGGTTCCAATAAGCGGTGCGCCTGATGTCGCAAAAGTTTCGTCGGCCATCGATCGGCTCGAGGCGCTTGCCAGCCGGCACGAGATGGATACCGACTGGAAAACGCTGCGTGACCTCGGCCGGAAGTGGTGACCGATCGGTTTGTCCTCGATGCCTCGATGACGGCGGCCTGGTGTTTCGCCAACGAGGCGACGCCGGCGACTACCGCGTTGCTGCGCAGCCTGCGGCAGCGATCGGCCATCGTGCCGGCGCTGTGGCATGCCGAGACCGGCAACTTGCTGCTGCAGGGCGAGAAGCGCGGGCGGATCACCGAAGCCAGCTGCACCGCCTTCGTCGATACGCTGGCGGAACTGCCGATCGAAACCGATCGGGAGAGTGTTCGCCGCAGCCATGGCGCCGTGCTGTCGCTCGCCCGGCATCATGGGCTGACCGTCTACGACGCAACCTATCTTGAACTTGCGGTTCGGCTCAACCTGCCCTTGGCGACCCTGGACAGGGAATTAGTCGCAGTTTCAAGGACTATTGGGGTCACCCTGATTGAGGCCTGACTAGCCGACTGCCGCCAACCTGCCCTCGTGCAACGTCACGATCCGGTCCAGCCGGGCCGCGAGATCAAAATTATGGGTGGCGATCAGGGCGGACAGCCCCTGCTGGCGGACGATCCATAGTAGCTCGTCGAACACCAGCCCGGCCGTCGCGGCATCCAGGTTGCCGGTGGGCTCGTCGGCCAGCAACAGCCTTGGCGCGTTGGCGAGCGCGCGAGCGATGGCGACCCGCTGCTGCTCGCCGCCCGACAGCTTTCCGGGAAGGTGATTTCGACGCGGCGCCAAGCCGAACGTGTCGAGCAGGGCCCCTGCCCGCACCATTGCCGCCGGCCTGGATATGCCGGCAATCATCTGCGGCAGGATAACGTTCTCGATTGCGGAAAACTCGCCGAGAAGATGATGGAACTGGTAGACGAAGCCAACCTCGTCACGCCGGATCGCCGTTCGCTCGGCATCCGACAGCGAACCGGCATCGCGCCCGG
Organism: Acetobacteraceae bacterium; assembly: GCA_043745345.1. Taxonomy (GTDB): domain Bacteria; phylum Pseudomonadota; class Alphaproteobacteria; order Acetobacterales; family Acetobacteraceae; genus PALSA-911. Next base: position 8,517 of record JAYTTA010000472.1, read on the forward strand.
CAATCGTCACCGAGCCGCCATCGGGCTGCTCCAGCAATCCAGCCAAATGCAGCAGTGTCGATTTCCCTGTCCCTGATGGCGCGACAAGAGCCACGATTTCACCGGGTTGCAGCACCAGATCGACGCCACGGAGGATCTCGAGGTCGCCGGACTCGCTGCGGTAGGTGCGGCGGACGTCCGACAGCACCAGCGGGTATTCGGCCGGCACGCCAGCCTTATTCATGCCGCAGCGCCTCGACCGGATCGGTTTTTGCCGCGCGCCAGCTTGGATACACCGTAGCCAGCAGGGAAAGCGCCAGACCAAGTGCCACGACGCGAACAACATCACCCCAGGCTACGGTGTCGGGCAGAGATGACAGCATGAACACTGACTTGTCGAACACCTGACCGCCGGTCATTCTTTCAATGAAAGTCTGTATAGGCTTGATATTCCAGCAGAACAGCACGCCGATTACGGTCCCGATCACCGTCCCTGCGACACCGACGAAGGCGCCGCACATCAGGAAAATACGTAGAATGGCGCCGCTGCCGGCGCCGATCGTGCGCAGCACGGCGATGTCGGATCGCTTGTCCTTGACCAGCATGATGAGCGAGGAAATTACGTTGAACGCGGCGACCAGGATGATCAGCCCGAGCACGATGAACATTGTGTCCTTTTGAATCTGCAGCACGCCGATGATCTGGTCGTTGGCATGCCGCCAGTCGCGCAGCAGCAGGTCGCGCCCGGAAAGCGCCTGCCGCAGCGGCGCTTCCACGGCATCGACGCGATCCGGATCGGTCAGCCGAACCTCAATCGCGGTCACCGCATCCGGTTTCTGGAAGAATACCTGGGCCGCGGGCAATGGCAGGAAAACAACGCTGTCGTTGTAGGTTGACAGCCCCGCGTCGAACACCGCCACCACCTTGTAGGCGCGCACCCGCGGAATGGTGCCGAACGCCGTCGCGGCACCCTGCGGCGACACCACGGTCAGCAGACCCCCAATCCGCAGCCGATACAGATTGGCCAAGCCGACGCCAATCGCTATGGCATCGGGCCCTGTAAGCTCGGCCAAGCTGCCAGCGACGATGTGGCTGCTGACCGCAGTCAGCGCCTGAAGGTCGGCCGGCGCGATGCCGCGCACCAGGCCACCACGCGCGCCGCCCTGCGGCCCGGTCAGCAACACCTGCCCATCAAGCACCGGCGCCGCCGACACCACGCCGGGAATGGCGCGGATGCTGTCGCGCAGCTTCGAAAAATCCTGGATCGAGCCACCAGCAAAGGTCTCGACCGTGACGTGGCCGTTGACGCCCAATAGTCGGGTGACGAGCTCGTTCTGAAAGCCGCTCATCACGCTGGTAACGATGATCAAGGTGGCGACGCCCAATGCTATGCCGACAAGGGAGAAGATCGCGATGATCGAGACGAAGCGTTCGCCTTTGCGGGCGCGCAGGTAGCGGCCGGCTACTAGCCGTTCGAAGGGGCCGAACATCTAGGTAAGAAGGCCAGGGCTATGCCCTGGACCCGCCAGGAAAAGCGCTCCTGGTCCCGCAAAACTTAAGTGCATTGACGCACGGCGGCGGCAAGCGGCAATTCAACACGCTCGCCAGTGGCGCGGCGCTTCAGCTCCACCAGGCCGCTGGCTGCGCCGCGCGGGCCAACGATGATCTGCCATGGCAGCCCGATCAGGTCGGCCTCGGCGAACTTCACCCCAGCCCGCTCGGGCCGGTCATCCAGGATCGCATCGCCCAGCAAGCCGACATAGGCGGTCTCGCATATCGCATCGCACGCGGTGTCGCCGGGCTTCAGGTTGAGGATGGCGGCGCGGTAGGGGGAAACGCTGTCGGGCCAGATGATGCCGGCCTCGTCATGCCCGGCCTCGATCACCGCGCCCACAAGCCGGGACACGCCGACGCCGTAGCTGCCCATCTCCGGGATTACCGGCTTGCCGTCCGGTCCGGTGACGCTGAAGCCCATCGACTTCGAATACTTGGTCCCAAAATAGAAGATGTGGCCAACCTCGATGCCGCGGCCCTCGCGACGGCGGGCGGGCTCCACGCGGTCCCAGGCGGCGACATCGTGCTTGTCGTCGGTCGCCGCATAGTTCGTCGTCATCAACTTGAAGAAGCGGTCGAGGTTCTCCGCCGAGCCATGCTCGAACTCGCCGGCAAAATAGTCGATGTCGTCGAACGCGGCGTCATAGAACACCTGGCTTTCGCCGGTCGGCGCCAACACGATGAATTCGTGAGAAAGATCACCACCGATTGGCCCGGTATCGGCCACCATCGGAATCGCGCGCAGACCGAGCCGCTGAAAGGTGCGCATGTATGCCAGCATCATCCGACGGTAGCTGACGACTGCGCTGGCATAGTCGAGGTCGAAGCTGTAGGCGTCCTTCATTAGGAACTCGCGGCCGCGCATGACACCGAAGCGCGGGCGGACCTCGTCACGGAACTTCCATTGGACGTGGTACAGGATCTGCGGCAGCTCGCGATAGGATTTCACCGATTGACGCATAAGGTCGGTGATCATCTCCTCGTTGGTCGGGCCGTATAGCATCTCGCGATCGTGCCGGTCGGTGATGCGCAGCATCTCGCGGCCGTAATCGTCGTAGCGGCCGCTCTGCCTCCACAACTCCGCCGGTTGGATCGTCGGCATCAGCATTTCCTGCGCGCCGGCGGCGTCCTGCTCCTGGCGCACGATACGCTCGATGTTGCGCAACACCCTCAACCCGAGCGGCAGCCAAGCGTAGATGCCAGCCGAGGTCTGGCGCACCAGCCCGGCTCGTAGCATCAGCCGATGCGAAGCGATCTGCGCCTCCGACGGAATTTCCTTGATCGTCGGCACAAGGCTGCGGGACAGGCGCATCGGCAGAGTTCCGTCTGATCTGAGAATGCCGCCAAGGCATTCGCCAAAGCGGAACCTAACGAGGCCGCTTCATTCCCGCCAGGGACGGATCAGCCACCAACATGCATTATTCTTTGCGCAGAATCGTACCATTAAGTGCTTTTGTGCGTTGCAGCATCGATGCACGCAACAAAAACACTATTTACTTAATAATTCCGTAAGGAAACTACGTGACTCAGGGCCGCCTTGCGGCTAATAGGGTCAAGGCTTTGGGAAAAGGCGGCCCAGGCCAGGTTTGGGGAGGAAAACGCCAGTCACACGGCAGGAATGGGACAAGTCCCATCCTGACCGTGCCGGATGGCTGCTTACGCCTCGTTCGACTTGTCGAGCACTGGCTTGAAGTTCGCGGTCGCCTTTTTCAGCTCAGTTGCCACATCCGCTCCACCGATGATGTTGCTCAGCGCGACCCCGATTGTGTCACGGAATTCCGTGACGGGCACGATTTCGGGCAGTCCCGAGCGCGCAATCTTCAGGCTGGCCAGCGCAGTCTCGAACCAGTCCGGCCGGAATGCGCTGCCGGCGCGCACGTCGACGTCGCCGTACGGGCTGGCCCGCGGCGGCGTGCCGGAGCCGGTGCGCAGGTAGTTGTTCATCATCGCCTTGTTGGCCGCCCATTGGGTATAAAGCCACGCCGCCTGCTTGTTCCGGCTTTGCGCCGGGATACCGATCGCGTCCATGAAGGTCGCCGAATGCCGGGCCTTGGAACCCGCAGGCAGCGTCGCGAACCCGACATTGTCGGCGATCTTCGACTTGGTCTTGTCGATCAGTGGCGCGGTGAAGCCGATCGCATCCCACCAGAAAGCGGCCCGGCCCTGGCTGAACGTGGTCTGGGCCTCGTTCCAGTTGAAGCCGACGACGCCCTGGGGGGCGCATTCGCGCATGATGCGCTGGTAGTATTTGCCGGCCTCGATCGCTTCGGGCGTGTCGGTCAGAAGCGTGTGGCCATCGGCCGTGACGGTCTCCTGGTTCCAGCCCAGCAGCATGTTGTCGTATAGCACCACGTTGGCGTTCCTCAGGCCACGGCCGACAAATCCAGCAACGCCCTTTTCCTTGTCGGTCAGCTTGATCGCCGCCGCCATCAGATCGTCATAGGTGGTTGGAACCGCGACATTCTTAGCAGCCAACAGGTCCTTGTTGTACATCAGGATGAACAGGTCCTGGTTGAGCGGCAGCACGTTTATCTTACCGTCGGCGCCGGTGGCGATGCGAAGGCTGGCGGGGAAAAAATCGGTGCGGTCGAAGTCCGCTGCGACCATGGCCGGGTTGGCGAGATACGGACGAAGGTCCTCCATCCAGTTGCCGCGCTCGATCAGCCGCTTCTGCACGTGCATCGCCACGTTGACGACGTCGAATGACGGATGGCCGGTGGACAGTTCCATCGCAACCTTCGGCCGCTGCTGCTGCTCGGGGATCTGCTCCGAGCCGACGGTGATGCCGGTCAGCGCCTCGAATTCCTTTTGGTGCGCCTGCAGCACGTCCGAACGCGGCGATTTCGAAAGGTTGACCTCGATCTTTTGGCCCTTGGCCTGCTTCCAGTCGAACGCGCTCTGCGCGCCCACAGATTCGACGATCGCCGGTGCGGCGAGCAGGGCTGCGGACGTGGCCAGCAGACGACGGCGACGGATCATTTCTTTTTCTCCCCGAAGGACTCTGATGGTCCAAGCGAGCAGCCTAGCTGGCTATCGTGCACCGAGGAAGCAGCGGCTTGCGGGTCGGAGGCCGTTACCCTTCAAACGAGCGGAGCGGAGCCGCCAGCTGTTCGGCCCAACTGCAGATGTCGGTGTCGTATAGATTGGCATCATTCATCACAGGCCTTCGCCATGGCAGTAGCGATCGAGCCTAGTCGGATGCAAGCCGGTTCAACCGTCGCGGTGGACCCGCGTCGCATCAATCGCGCGGTGGACCCGCGTCGCATCAATCGTCGCGGTGGACCCGCTCCATGCGCTCGTGCCGCTCCTGTGCCTCAATCGACATGGTGGCGATCGGACGCGCCTCCAGCCTTCGCAACCCGATCGGTTCCCCGGTCTCGTCGCAGTAGCCGTAGGTCCCCGCCTCGACCCGCGCCAGCGCCTGGTCGATCTTGTTGATCAATTTCCGCGCACGGTCGCGGGTGCGCAGCTCCAGCGCACGGTCGGTCTCGACACTGGCGCGGTCGGTGATGTCGGCTTCCAGGATGCCGCCCTCGGACAGGCTCGCCAAGGTGCCATCGGCATCGCGCAATAATTCGGCCCGCCAGCGCATGAGCTTCTGGCGGAAATACTCCGATTGTACGGGGCTCATGAATTCCTCGGCGTCCGAGGGGCGGTAGTCGGGGGGCAGTGTCACCATCATCATGCCGGTCCTGCGCTGTTGGGTCCGGGCGCCAGGCGCAACGAATGGAACCCGCAATACCGGCCGGTAGTCGGCCGGATAGCGGGCTTATAGCGAGGGTGGCGAAGGTCGCCAAGGCCTTCATCCAACCTAACACCGCGCTAACACGCAAGGATAATATAAGGGCCCTGAGGACCTGTCGCGCGCCGGTGCGGCGGTCACGTCGCGGGTTCAAACGAGCGCCGCGCCAGTTCCACCCGTACGCGGAGCGAAATCTCCGCCAGCACGGCCGCGAGGGCCGGATCGGTTGCGGCCGGCATCCTGGCCGCCACGTTCGCCAGCCGCTGCAGCGCCTCGTCGTTGCCGGCTCCAGTCAGGGAACGTTGCAGACAGGCCAGCGCCGCCAGCATCTCATGGCCGCGCTTACGCGCCTGCCGGTCCTGCTCGCCGGTGAGGTCCTGCTCCTGCAGGTTCAGAAGGCCGCCCAGCATAGCGGCGCCGGCCGGCTTCGCGGCGTCGATCCCCGGGCTTTCGAGGGATTGCGCAAGCACCAGGCTAAAATCGCGGGCTTCACCCGGAGCACCGCGTGGCGAAGCGCGGTCGGTCAGCCGAACCCGGCCCAATATCCGGGTGGTGCCGACGGCAGGATCGATCATCCAGCAAAGCGCCTTTCGCGTATGCGCCGGCACGATTTGTGCCGGCCGTTTGGTGCCGCCCGGCAGGAATTGCCTCGCGCAACCCCTGAGGATTGAGGCTTTGTGCGCCGAAGAACCTGGCACGCCGCTTGCCTTTCCCTGCGCCGAAGCATTTCCAAACCTGGACGGTAAACCTTTCCACACCAATAC
>JAYTTA010000473.1:0-3842 GCA_043745345.1 Acetobacteraceae bacterium
TCCTCGACGGCGCCAATGGCTGGCAGATGTTCCGCCACATCACCTTGCCCCTCGTGTGGCCGTTCATCATCGTCGCCGCGATGCTGCGGCTGGTCGACGCGTTGAAAACCTTCGACAGTATCTATGTGATTACCCTGGGCGGTCCCGGAACCGCCAGCGAGACGATCAACATCCTGCTGTATCAGACCGCGTTCGCCTACTACGACCTCGGCTACGGCTCGGCCATGGTCGTGGTGTTCTTCATCCTCATCCTGCTGATCTCGATGCTGCTGCTGAAACTGCGTCAGAAACAGGCATTCCAATGAGCGGGGCGGCAGCCCCTTCGTTCAACGCCCATCGACTTCAAAGATGGCTGCGGCGGTTTGGTCTCTATTGCGTGGTGCTGCTGCTAATCTCGCCGGCGGTACTGGTCTTCCTGTGGATGCTATCGCTGTCGCTCAAGAACGAGGCCGACAATATGGCTTTCCCGCCGGTATTCGTACCGGCGCCGCCGACGCTACGGAACTTCGTCGACGTGTTCGAAAAGAACGACTTTCTAACTTACACCATCAACTCGGTCATCGTGTCATTCGGGGCCACCGGCCTGGCGCTGTTGGTCGGCGTGCCGGCCGGCTATGGCATCGCCAAGGCCCGTGCTCAGAAGGCCGCTGTTCTGATCCTGATCGCGCGCATCACGCCGGGATTATCGTATTTGCTGCCGCTGTTCCTGATGTTCCAATGGCTTGGCCTGACTGGCACTCTTGCCCCCCTTGTCATCACCCATCTGGTAATCACAGTGCCGATCGTCGTCTGGGTGATGATCGGCTTCTTCGAGGGGCTGCCTGGCGAACTGGAAGAAGCGGCGCTGGTCGATGGCGCCACTATCTGGCAGGCGTTCCGCTACGTCGCCATGCCGCTGGCCCGGCCGGGCATAACGGTTGCCATGATCCTGTCATTCATTTTCAGCTGGAACAACTTTATCTTCGGCGTAGTGCTGGCTGGACGCACCACACGAACCCTGCCAGTCGCCGTCTACAACGTGTTGACGTTCGAGCAAGTGAGTTGGGGCCCGCTGGCGGCAGCGGCCCTGGTAGTGACAGCGCCAGTCTTGCTGCTGACGTTGCTGATGCAGAAAGAAATCGTCGCCGGCTTAACAGCCGGCGGCGTTAAAGGTGGCTAGTCAGCCGTTCGCAGTGGAACGACCCCGGCCAGTTGCTACTTCCGCCACTGGCTTGCGAGCTACCGACGAGGCTTCGCTCAAGATCGAGCGCATGTCACGCAGGAATGCAGCACCCTTCATAGTGCGCTGCACAAGCACGCTGCGGCGATCCAACGGATCGACCTTACGACGTGCCAAGTCGAGCTCACCCAGACGATCGAGGGCACGGGTAATCGCCGGCTTTGACACGTTGAGGTCAGCGGCCAAGCCACGAACCGTATGCGGTCCGTCCTGCAGATAGCAGGTCAGAAACACGCCGAGCTGACGTGCCGACAGATCCGGACCGTCGCGCCGGACAAGCGAGACGATGGTATCCCGGAGGATTCCGACCAATTGGTCGGTGGACTGATTGGTAGCCATATGGCAACCCTTTCAACCTGCGGGCGGATCGTTCCGCCCTATATTATAAGATGAAGCCCCAGAATCGGCAGACTGATTGTGTCAGCCGGATTTACATGGATGCATACAGTAGATTAATCAATCGTTTTCCTTTCAAAAACGTTCCTTGTTAATCGTAATCTTGTAATGAGTTGATATTAGGTTAACATTTTTACAGAATCGAATTTGGACAGCCGTGAACAAGGCAAGCATTGCCTGCGCCTCGCCACCCTCCGGGCGTCCCGGACGAGTCTGATCGTTCCAGGCATAGGTATCGAGATGCAGCCATTTCACGCCCTGCGCCACGAAGCGCTGCAGGAACAGGGCGGCAACAATCGCGCCGGCCAGCGGCTTCGAGCCAACGTTATTCAGCGTCGCCACCGACGACTCCAACCAGCCGTCGTAGCCGGCCCATAGCGGCAGCCGCCACATCGGATCATGGCGCACCCGGCCCGCCGCGATCACGGCATCGGCCCATTCGTCGTCGTTGCAGAACAACGCCGGCAGATCAGGCCCGAGTGCCACCCGAGCGGCACCGGTCAGGGTCGCGGCATCGATCAGGATGGCGGGCTTCTCGTCGGAGGCTTCCGCCAGCAGGTCGCACAGCACCAGCCGGCCCTCGGCATCTGTGTTGCCGACCTCCACCGTCAGCCCGCGCCGTGTGGTCAGCACGTCGGAGGGCCGCATCGCCGTGCCGGACACGGAATTCTCGACGCAGCCGATGCGCACCACGAGCCGGACTGGCAGGTCGGCCTTCATGATCAGCCGCGCCACGCCGAGCAGGATGGCGGCGCCGCCCATGTCCTTCTTCATCCGCAGCATCGCCGCCGAGGGCTTCAAATCGTAGCCCCCGGTGTCAAAGCACACCCCCTTGCCGCACAGCGACACCAAGGGCGCGTCGTTGGCGGCGGCACTGCCGGCCCACCGGAACAGGACTACCTTTGGCGCCCTTGCCGAGCCGGCGCCGACCGCAGCGATGGTTGGGTATTCGCGCGCTAAATCATCACCGGCGAAACTTTCCGCGGCCGCGCCGTGGTCACAGGCAAGTTGCAGCGCCGCTGCCGCCAGTTCCCCAGGACCCAGAAGGTTGGCCGGCGTGTTGATCAAGTCGCGCACCATGGCCGCGCCGGCGGCTTCCTCGAGGCTCCACTCGCAGCCATCCGGCAGGACCAGAACCGCCGGCGGGCGCGCCGCGGGCTTCAGCGCCGTGTAGCGGTAAGTGCCGAGCGCGAAGCCGAGGCAGGCATCGGCGGCATCGTAGTCGCCCGGCTCCAGCCGCCACGGCTGGCCGGCAGGCAGGCGATACGGCAGATCGCCAAACAAATGCGGCGATCGGTCCGAGCCCAGCCCGAACACCGCCCCGGCCAAGTCGCCGGCGTCCTGCAGGAACACCAAGCTTCCCGCCTTGGCGGTGAAATCCATTGCGTGGAGCATGGCTGCCGACGACGCCGGTAGCGTTGAAGGTCCGTCTGGACGCACGGCGTAAATTGGTAGAGCGTCCATCGATGGTTGTCCCCTTGGAGAAAGAAGAAGGAGGAGGGGCTCTGCCCCAAACCCCGCCAGGAGAAGCGCTCCTGGACCTGCCTAACTTAGACAATGGGTTACAAGGGACTAGTCCCTTGGCGGGGTCCAGGGGCAGAGCCCCGGCCTTCCTCTAACGCCCAGCCCGCCGCGCCAAAATAAGCATCGCATTCCGACAAAGTATCTCGTCCGGCGCCCCAGTGCGTTTACAGGCGCGCTCGGCGTCAGCCAGATAACCAAGTGCTCCAGCCAAAGCTTCAGGCTGCCACAGCCCGAGCGCGCGGGCGAACGCGCCCTGACGGCGAAAGTATACCGGCGGGCGGGCCGACCGTGCAGCGTCGGCGGCCGAGGCGCCGGTTTCGGCCATTGCCAGCCGCACCCGATGCAGTCGCTGCAAATGCAGCATGCCGCCACGGATCACGCCGACCGCCGAGGTGCCCTCGGCTAACGCCAACTCCAGGGCGCGGTCCGCGGCCGCGACATCGCCGGCGGTGGCGGCGAACAGAGCGTCGTCCAGCGACAGCCCGGCCAGATCGCCGACGCACTGCATGGCGGCATCGAGGTCGACGCGGCCGCCTGGACCGGCGTACGTCGCAAGCTTTTCGACCTCCAGCCGGGTCGAGGAGCGATCGGCGCCGAGTTGGCCGCCAAGCCAGGCCATCGCGTCGCCGTCGATCGTGACCCCGGCTTCGCCAAGGACGGTCCGGATCGTCTGTTCGAGGTCGCGGCCTTCTTCCGGATAGCA
>JAYTTA010000474.1:0-14453 GCA_043745345.1 Acetobacteraceae bacterium
TGCAGGAAGCCGGCGGTATTTTGCGAATGGACGTTATGGCCGCAGCCAGGAACCGTTGAAAGCCGGCCTTGCGGCAGAGCACCGGCAAAACGCGCTGCGGCTTCCGCGGTCAGGATGTTGGAGTTGGCGCCGCGGATGATCAGCACGGGCAGGGTAAAGCCGCGTGCATCCTCGAGCGTCACCTGGTCCGCCGGCGTGTGGCTGGCAAGCACGCCCAGGCGTCGCGGCGTCGAGTCGCACTTGCTGACGAACTTCCCGTCGACGCGGCGCAGCATGTTGTATTTCACCGTGCGCTCGATGTGCTCCATCGACCTGTAGGGATCGTATTTCCTGACGTTGGCGGCGAATTCCTCAAGGTCGGAAAACTCCTGGTTGGTGCGTACGAATCCTGCGATCGCCTGCCGTCCCTCGTCGGAGATCTCGGGGCCGATATCGACCAATACCAGTGCACCGAGCTGGCCCGGATCCTGCCGGGCCAGCACCATCGCGTTGCGCCCGCCCATCGAGTGGCCGACGACGACCGGCCGGTCGAGGCTGAGCGCCTGAATGAATGCCCTGGCATCCAGCGCCATGGCGGCGGTCGAGTATTCGACGTCGCGCGGCCACTCGCTGTCGCCATGGCCGCGCTGGTCGAGCGCCAGCACGCGGTAACGCTGCGCCAGATGCAGGCTGACCAGGTCCCAGCTATGGGCCGACTGGTGGCCACCATGCAGAAGCACGATCGGCGGCGCGTCCGGCTCGCCCCATTCCAGGAAGTGAAAGCGCTGCTGGCGCAGCACGACGTTGCAGGACTGGTAGGCGATATTTGGCGTGTGCGGAATTTTAAGATCGGCGGCGCTGGCCAGCAGGCTGTGGAATTCGTCGCTGTTTGTCATATCCAGCGGCTCGGTGCCCGGGGCGAATAGGTTCAAGTACAGCGCGACCTCCCGTCGTCATTTGGCCGGATCGTCCGGCGCCGAGCGGGTTCGCGTCAAGCCGCCCCTTGGACCATCACGTTGGCAGTGGCCACCCGGGCAGCGGATCCACTCGGGTCCGCCAGCGACGCCTCGATCTGCGCCGCCAGATGCGCACGGCGAAACGGTTTCAGCACCAGCCGGCCGAGCAGCGCCTCGCCGGTGAGGCCTTCGGGATCGGCGTAGCCGGAAATGAACAGGATCGGCAGCGCCGGGCGCTGTGATTTCGCCTCGCGCGCCAGCGCCGGCCCGCTCATGCCTGGCATCACGACGTCGGTCAGCAGCAGGTCGATTGCCGGATCCCGGGCGAGCAGGTCCAACGCCTGCTGGCCGCCCGCGGCGGTGCGCACTTCATAGCCGAGCTCGGACAGCACCTCGGACGTGGTCGCGCGCACGGCATCGTCGTCATCGACCAGCAGCACACAGGCCCGCCGGGCCCCGGCGTCGGCCCGGTCGTCCAAGGACGAGACGACCCGTGCCGGCACCGCCTCCAAGAAGGCGCGGGGGAACTGCACCCGCACCACCGTGCCCTGCCCGGGCGCGCTTTCGATGCCGACGCCGCCGCCTGATTGCCGTGCCGTGCCGAACACCTGCGACAGGCCAAGACCGGAGCCCGCACCCGGCGCGCGGGTGGTGAAGAATGGCTCAAAGGCGCGGGCCAGAACCTCTGGCGCCATGCCCTCGCCAGTGTCGCGGACCTCAATCGTCACGTAATCGCCGGCTGGCGGATCGTCGGGGCGGCCGGGCGCGACCCGGTGCGTGTTGAGGGTGGTGATGGTCAGCCGGCCACCTTCCGGCATGGCGTCGCGCGCGTTGATTGCCAGGTTCAGCACCACCAGCTCCATCTGGGCGGGGTCGATCATCGCCGCCCATAACGCCGGACCCAGGTTCTTGCGCACCGAGACCTTGCCGCCCAAAGCGCTCTGCAGCAGGTCGTCCATGCCGTCGATCAGGGCGTTGAGATCGACCGGGCAGGGTGCCAGCGGCTGGCGTCGGGCGAATGCCAGCAGCTGCCCGGTGAGCGTCGCCCCCCGCTCGGCAGCGACGGTCATCGCCGTCAGCCATTTTTCCGCGCGAGGATCGGACAGGGTGCCGCGCAAAAGATCGAGGTTGCCGAGCACCACGGTCAGCAGGTTGTTGAACTCGTGCGCGACGCCGCCGGTGAGCTGGCCGACCGCCTCCATCCGCTGGGTCTGGCGTAGCGCCAGGGCGGCGCGCTCGCGCTCGGCCATCTGCTCGACCAGCCGGTGGTTGGCCGACATTGCGTCCTCCCTGGCGCGCGCGTATTCGCCCACCAGCAGCTCGATCTGACGCGTGCGGCGGAATACCACCAGCAGCAGGCTGCCGATCATCAGGCTGGCCAGGGCGGCGGCCAGGACAAAGATGACCGTCTCGCGTCGCCAGCCGGCCAGCGCCGCGTTGACGTCGATCGAGACGTTGACCGCCAGCGGAAACGATCTCAGCGCACGGATGGCAACCAGCCTCAGCGATCCGTCCACCGGGCTGGTCATCATCACCGTGCCGGCCTGCTCGTGGTCTAGCACCTCGGTGAACGGCGGCAGTTTGGCAAAGCTGGTGCCGACTGCCGACTCGACGTGCGGGTAACGCGCCAGAATGGTGCCGTCGCGGCGGTGCAGCACGATCGAGCCCTTGGCGTCGAGTTCGACGGCCCGGAAGAAATTCTCGAAATAGGCCAGGTTGAGGAAGGCGACGGCGACGCCCTCGAGTTGGCCTTCGGGTCCGAAGATGCGCCGCGTCAGCAGCGTGGTCCAGCTTCCGTCGGCAAGCCGGACCGGCTCGCCGATGCGCAGGCCGGTTGCCGGATCGGCGATCAGCGTCTCCGGATGGGCGGGGACAAGATCGGGTCGGGTTATCAGCAGCAGCTGGCCGTCGGCGCCGGTCAGGGCAATGCCGAGCAACTGGCGCACACCCGCGACCCGGCGCTGCAGCGCCGCGGTGAGGGCCGCTATCCCCTCCGGCGACTGGCCGGGAATCGCGCGCTGCATCTCGGCGGCATTGGCCAAGACGAGATCGACAGTCTCCACCGCGCGTCCGGTCTGCTCGGAGAACACCATGTCGAGCCGGGTCAGCTGGCGATCGGCGTCGGCCATGGTGGAGGCGCGAAGTCGCGTCACCTGCAGCGTCGTCGCGCCGACGATCAGCAGCAGCACCAGGCAGGCAAGGCCAAGCAGCCATCGGCTAGCGACCGGCGGCAGCTTTTCAAGCTCGGACCTCTCTGTCCGCGGCCGTGAAAACAACATCGAATAGCCCCGCGAGATGCTCAAATAGCGAACTGACGGCAACGCTTATGAATATCAGGTTAGCATGTCAGGGGATCAAACTACCCATCCCAGCGTTCACGGTTGCGCCATCGCCGGCGTTCGGGAGCCACCTGTTGCGAAAAAGTCTTATTGTCGGCGTCCTGTTGGCAGCGGTTGGAACTGCCTGGTTTCTCGCATCCGGACAACCGTCCTCGTGGCAAGCGCTGGCGAGCCACCGAGGCGAGGCAGCCGCGTGGGTTAGCGCCCACCCGGCATCGGCGCTGCTGCTGTTCGTGCTGGCCTATGTCGTGGCCGCCACCTTTTGCCTGCCCGGCGCCTCGGTGCTGACCATGGCCGGCGGGCGGCTGTTCGGAACCTGGCGTGGCGCCGCGGCCTCCATCCTCGGCGCCACGGCCGGCACCGTGATGCTGTTCGTAGTGGTTCGCTACTGGATGGCCGGCTGGTTCAACCACCGGCTCGGCGGATGGCTCGGGCCCGTGCGCGCCGGCCAAGACTGCGACGGCTTCAACTATGTCCTGGCGCTGCGGCTGATCCCCGCATTCCCGTCCTGGCTGGTCAACGTGGCGCCGTTCGCTCTGGCGACGGCCATTGGCATCGTGCCCGGCAGCCTGGTGTTCGCCTCGATCGGCGCTGCCGTTGGCGTCGAAGCAGTTTTGGCACGTGAATGGCGTCTGACAACTATAGCAAATTCTACATCGTGGTGATCGGCGCCGATGCCGCCGGGCTGTTGTTCACCGCCGTCGCGGCGCAGCTTGGCCTGCGAGTAGCGCTGGTCGAGCAGGAAGACATGGGTGGCGATTACCTGAACGTCGGCTGCGTGCTGAGCAAGGCACCGCTCGCCGGCGCCCATGCTGCGATCGAAGCGCCCGACGCAGGACGGTTCGGCGTTCGGCTGCCGGCGCCGGTGATCGACTGGCCGGCAGTGCGTGCGCATGTCCAGGGCGCGATCGACGTGCTGGCGCCGATGGGCAGCGAGGCCCGGTTTTCATCCCTGGGCGCCAAGGTTTTCCGAGGGCAAGCCAGGTTCGTCGTCGCCGACGCCATCCAGGTCAATGGCCAAACGCTGCAGGCGAGCCGGTTCGTCGCCGCCGCCGGCTCATACGCCCGGGTGCCGGCCATCGCCGGGCTCGACCTTGTGCCTTATTTGACCCATGTCGGGATCTTCAGGGGGATGCCGCCGCCGCGCCATCTGGTGATCGTCGGCGGCGGTTCGGTCGGGCTGGAGACGGCGCATCCCCATGCCGGCCTCGGCATCAAGGTCGCGCTGATACAGTCGGGCAGGATCGCGCCGAAGGAGGAGCCGGGGCTGGTCGACGGGTTGCGTGGCGCGCTGGCCGCACTCGGCGTCACGGTGCTGGAGGATGCGAGGGTGACGGCAGCGGAGGTTCTGCCCACCGAAGACGGGGTTCCCGGCGTGCGGCTGGTTCTCGCCGACGGGGAATAGATCGACGGCACCCACCTGCTGGTTGCCGCCGGGAGGCTGGCCAACATCGAGGGGCGTGGGCTTGACCAAGCTGGGGTGCAAGCCGGCCCGCCAGGGATCGCCATCGACCGCGGCCTGCGCAGCCTGACCGACCGCCGCGTGTTTGCGGCCGGCGACATCGCCGACCCGGTTGGCATCGGGCCGTGTTTCTTCACCCATGTCGGTAGCTACTACGCAGCGGTACTGTTCCGCCGGCTGCTGTTCCGGCTGCCGGCGCGGGTCGGCTACGACGCCCTGCCGCGGGTCACGTTCACGATGCCGGAGATAGCCCAGGTCGGCCTTACCGAGGTTTTGGCGCGCGCTAGCGGCCGCGCGATCAGGGTGCTCAGCTGGAAGATGGCGGATAACGACCTGCTGTCACCGAGGGCGAGGAGTTAGGGGCAATCAAGCTGGTGGTGTCGCGCGGCCGGGTGATCGGCGCCAGCATCCTCGCGCCGCATGCCGGCGAGATGATCGGGTAATGGACCCTGGCGATCGAGCAGTGAACCCGTCTTTCGGCCCGGGCCGGGTTGATCGCGCCGTATCCGGTGCGCGCCGAGATCGGCAAGCGCGCCGCCGGTGCCGGCTTCGCCGCAAAGCTGTTTGCACCGTGCACGAAATCTCTGGTACGGCTACTATTCAGCTTCCCGTGATCGAGGTTGGTCCTGCTATGTCACGAGGCTTGATAAGGTGTCGTTAGATCCCGGCAAGTCTGGAGATCCCGGCAAGTCTGGGCCGGTCGCGCCGGCGTTTGGGGCGCCGCATCGCAGCGTTTCCGGGCGCCTGCTGTGGCTGGTGCTGGTGATCGTCGTCCTGGTCGAGTTGCTGGTGGTGCTGCCGGACCTGGTCCGCCAGCGCGACCGGTGGCTGCATGCGCGGCTCGGCACCGCCGCCATCGCAGCGCTGTCGGCGATCCAGACGATCCCGATCGGGCCGGGATCGGCGCAGGCCCTGGCCGCCCGTGACCGCTTCTTGCACGACTCCGGCATCGAGGCGATCGCGTTCCGCCAGCATGACGTGGCCTTGCCTATATTCGGCTCGATTATTCAAGGCGGAGACGGTAAAGGGGGGGGTGCCCGGATCGATCCGGGCCACGAGGACACCCTTGACCGGCTCGCCGAGGCGCTGCGATGCCTGTTTGAGCCGAATGGCCGCAGGGTGGAGGTAGTCGGCGACCCGTCCTCGCCGGTCGAGTCGCAGCTGCGGCTCGTGATCGACACGACGTTTCTGGACCGCGACCTGCGCGAGTTCACCGCCGGCGCGCTGCTGGCCTGCCTGCTGATCGCCGGCATCGCGGTCGGCTCACTCCAGCTGGCGCTGCTGTTGCTGCTGGTGCGCCCGATGCGGCGTATCACCGGCAGCATCGCGGCATTCCGCGCCGATCCCGAGCACACGGCGCCGATCGATGCCAGCCGGGTCAGCCTGTTCGGCAACGACGAGATGGCGGTGGCCGGGCGCGAGCTTGCTGCCATGCAGCACGAGCTACGCTCGGCGCTGTGGCGCAACGGCCGGCTGGCGGCGCTGGGCACCGCGGTCGCCAAGGTCAGCCACGACCTGCGAGGCATCCTGACCACGGCGCTGCTGTCGGCCGAGCGTCTGCAGCTGCATCCCGATCCCGCCGTACGCCGCGCCGGCGAGACTCTGGTCGAGGCGGTCGACCGCGCCACCGACCTGGTTCGCGGCACGCTTGAATTCGCCCGTGAGGGACCGGCATCGACCAAGCTCGAGCGGGTCGGGCTGAGCCGGCTGGTCGACCAGATTGCGGCCGGCCTGGCCGCCTTGGGCATTGCGATGCGGGTCGAGAACCACCTGGACTCGACCGCCGCCGCGGCCGCCGATCCCAATCAGCTGACGCGCGTGCTTGTCAACCTACTGCGCAACGCGGCCGAGGCCGGGGCCGACTGGGCCCGGGTCAGTTCCGCGCCTGCCCCCAATGGCATGGTGTGCATCGACATCGCCGACGAGGGCCCGGGCCTGCCGGAGGTAACGCGGGCCAGCCTGTTTCGCCCGTTCGTGGTCAGCGCGCGGCGCGGCGGCAGCGGCCTTGGCCTCGCAATCTCACGCGATCTGATGCGCGCTCATGGCGGCGACATTTCTCTCGTCAGCACCGGGCCGACCGGCACGGTCTTCCGCCTGACCTTGCTCGGTCCCGAGCGGATCGCCAGCGGCCACGCCGATGCGGTCGGCGTGGCCGCCGGCTAGAGCGTGGTGGCCGTAGGTGTAATCACCGACGGTCTGAATTCCCTGAAAAATAACAAGTTAGACCGTGATGAGACTTCATTCATCTAAAGTCATCATGGCACAATGAGATCTGTGCGCGGGTGGGTTGATCCGACGCGGCTCGCTCTCAGTCTGTGCTGGCCTGGGCCGGCCGCTGTTTGAAGCCATCACGCGCCAGCTTGACGCGCGCGCCGTGGTAGTATGAACCGGCATGTTGATGGACGCGATGTTGATCGCGTCAGCCAGCACAAAGCGTGACGCGGCGGTGCAACGGGCGAAGCTGTCCAAGGTTTCGGCAGCGTAGCTGCTAAAACTAAGGCGGAGGGGGCCACCGCCGGCGTAAGCTCATGCATGGCGACAAGGTCCCTGTCGCGACCGATCAAGAAGCCGGGCTGATCCGAGGCGTCGAAGTTACGACCGCCAAATGTCCATGACGCTGAAGCCGTCCTGGCCCAGGCTTCTATTATTACAAACGTAAACTTTCCAGATGCAACCAAGATCGCGATGGTTCCCCTTGCGAAACCGCCGCAAGCTGAGCGTAACCAACAGGAGGAACGAACAATGAGTGTCATCCGCACTGAGATCGCCGATCATATCGCGGTCGTCACCATGGACGCGCCGCCGGTCAACGCCGTGACGCAGGAGTTCATGGAAGAACTTACCGCGGCGTTCGACGCCATCAACGACCTGGACGAGGTGCGCGTTGCCGTCCTGACCGGGGCCGGCAGGATCTTCTCGGCCGGCGCCGACATCAAGGGCCGCGCCGACCGGCCGACCCATCCGGGCCTTGGCTGGGCCCACGCGCGCCGGGCGAGGGAGATGAGCTGGTCGATCGTCGAGTGCAAGAAGCCGGTGATCGCCGCCATCAACGGACCTGCGCTCGGTGCCGGCCTCGGCATCGCCGCGTCGTGCGACATCCTGCTGTGCTCGGACAACGTCTCGCTCGGCCTGCCCGAAGTCGATTTCGGGCTGATGGGCGGCGGCAAGCACACCATGCGGCTGTTCGGCCATTCGCTGACCCGGCGGATGATGATGACCGGCTACCGCGTGCCGGGCGCCGAGCTCTACCGGCTCGGCATCGTCGAGGCCTGCGTGCCGCCTGAGGGACTGATGGAAGCGGCGATGGTGTTCGCACGCGACATCGCGGCCAAGAGCCCGATCGCCACCAGGATGGCCAAGCAGGCGGCCTCGACCATCGAGTTCATGACGTTGCGCGACGGCTATCGCTTCGAGCAGAACCTGACCGCCGAGCTGAGCCGCACCGACGACGCCAAGGAGGCAATGCGGGCCTTTTCCGAAAAGCGCCGGCCGATCTTCAAGGGGCAGTAACGTTCAAGGGGCAGTGACGCGATGCGTGAGGTCGCCGGACCGACCGCGTTCATCACCGGCGGCGCGTTCGATCGGCTGTGACAAGCCCGTGTCGTTATGCAAGGTTTGGCTGCCGGTGCCAGTGCCATAGGCGCCGTGTTTTCAGGGGCGTATCATGACCGAAACTATGACAGAGTCGGAAACTCCGTGGCAGGCGATGTTCCACCGGCTGCTCGCCGAACCTGGTCCGCGCGAGGCTCTCCAGAACGCCGAGCCGGAAACCCGCTTGGATGCCGCGGTCTACCACGATCCACGGCGCTATCAGGCGGAACAAAGCCAGTTGTTCCGCCGGCTGCCGCTCTGTCTTGGCCATGCCGACCAGCTGCGCGAACCCGGCAGCATCTTGGCGCGCGAGATCGTCGGATTGCCTTTATTGCTGGTCCGCGACGCAAGTGATGAGATCGGAATCTTCCTGAACGTCTGCCGCCACCGCGGCGCGCGTCTGGTGACCGAGGACGACGCGACCTGCCAGAAGTCGAGCCTGGTCTGCCCCTATCACGGCTGGACCTATGGCCTGGATGGCGCGCTAGCCGCGGTGCCACTGCGTGAGGCGTTCCCGACGCTCGACCGCGCCGCCCGCGGCCTGATCCGACTTCCGTCCGTGGTGTGCCATGGCCTGATCTGGGCCGTGCTCGACCCAAATCTGCCGAAACCAGACATGACGCGATATCTCGGCCCGGTCGATGCCGAGCTTGCGGCGATCGGCCTTGGGCAGCATCGTTTCTTTCGTCAGCACGCCGTCCGTCGGGCGACGAACTGGAAACTCATCGTGGACGCGTTCATGGAGGTCTACCACGTCAAGCGGCTGCACTCGGGAACGATCGGCCCGTTCTTTTCGGACTCCGTCGCCATATCCGATTATTTTGGACCCCACCAGAGGATGCTGGTGGCGCGCGATCAACTCGGCCAGTTGCGCGACCAGCCGCCCGCGCAGTGGCACCCGCAGCGCCATGGCACCCTCGTGCATCTGATCTTTCCCAACACGATCCTCATCTATCATCCCGACTACATCAGCCATTTAGGCATATTCCCGACCGCGCCCGACGAGACGCTGTTCGTCCACACCATGCTGACACCCGAGGCGCCAGCCGACGAACGCGCCAAAGCGCATTGGGATCGTTCGTTTGACCTGATCGACCGTCAGGTTTTCCACGACGAGGACCTGGCTGTTTGTGAGCAGATCCAACGCGGCCTTGTCAGCGGCATCGGGCAAAATTTTCTACTTGGCCGTTTTGAAAGCAACGTCCGCCGCTTCCACGAAACCATTGCCGCAGCACTTCAGCCGGAACCAGGAAACTAGGACCGCCTGACAAAACCGTTTGATTTAGTTGAAGTAGACGACGACCCAACGGCGGCGACCCAGGCGCTGGCGACTCGCCACGCCGCGCCGATCGATGACGAGGTGGCACTTGGTGTCCGCCTTGCCGCGATCGGCGAGGTTGGGCCGACGGTCGACTGCCCATTTCGCCGCCACATCGGTTCCAGGTTTTTATAGGCGGTCTAAGTCAGCCCCCGCGCCCAGGTCTCAAAATCTCGCCGGGTCACCACTTTTCGGCGAAGGGCCGGATTTCGACGTTGAACGACCAAACGCTTCGATCCTGATACGCCACGTGCCTGACTTCCTCGGCAATGGCGGCCGGCTTGATGAAGAAGTCATCCGCCGCCTCAGGCCAGCGCTGGCGCCTCCAGGCTAGATCGATGACGGCGTCGATCACGACGTAGGCGACGTGAATGCCTTTGGGGCCAAGCTCGCGCGATCGCCTCAGCGAGGACGCGCTGAGGCGCCTTGGTCGGCGCGAAGCCGGTAAAGTTCGCGCGTCCACGCTGCGCCGAGGTGTTGCCGGTGGTGATTATAACGCCGTGTGCAGCCTTGATCGTTGCCGGAGCGAGCCGGCGCGCCAGATGTAGCAGCGCCATCATATTGACCTGGAAGTTGCAGTTGAGGATTTGTGGGTCGATCTCCAGGAAGTTGCCGAAAGCGCCGCCGACAGCGTTGTGGATCAGCACCATGGGCGACCCCAACTCGGCATGGATCGCGGCGAGCACGGTGTCGAGCTACGTCTCGTCCGTCACGTCGCAGGCATAGGCCTGGGTGTTGGCGATCTCGCGCGTCGGGGCGTTCAGCCGTTCAGCGTTGCGCGCCAGCATAAGCGATGTCGTAACCGCCGGCGACGAACCGGCGCGCGATGGCGGAACCGGTCTCTGGTCCGACGCCGGTGACGAGCGCGAGCGGCCGGCTCATGGTCCGGCTTCGGCGCCATGCGATCCAACGAGCTGGCTCATGGCTTCATCCTTTCTCGCCAAGGACAGATCCCGGTCGCATGCACACCGGCATTGGTCGGCCAGAACAGCCGCCCGAAGCCGTGCGATGCAAAGAACAAGGCAACGCCGCCGCAATAGAAGCCGTAGAACGGCCCGACGATGCGCAAATAGATGCTGCTGGTCTCGATCATACTCGTATCGTCGCCGAACAGGCCCAGTCAGGCGTGCGGCCAGATCGCCGCAGCGAGGCCGATCGTTTCACTCAAAATGAAGGCGATCGCGGTACCGGTGTAGGCGATGCGCCGCGGCCGCGGCTGCTGCCCGGCGCCGACGTTGGCGCCGACCATGGCGACCAGCGGTGCGCTAGGCCCGAGGTGAGCGGGATGAGCAGGTATTCGAGGCGCGCGCCAGTGCATAGCCCGCCACCGCCGCGGTGCCGAGCCGCGCCGCCACCAGCGCCGTGGTCAGGATGGCGATGAACGTGACCGGTAGCGAGTTGATCGATGATAGGCCACTGACCTGCAGGATGGCCCACAGCAGCTTTCCGTGCAGGCGCAACCATCGGGCGCGCAACGAGCTACGGCCGGACAGGATATACCAGCCGAGCACCGCTGTGCCGATCAGGTAATAAGCGCGATCGCTACGCCGCCGCCGGCTAACCCAAGTGCCGGGATCGGTCCGGCGCCGAAGATCAGCGCCGGCGACAGCTGCATCACGAGCACGACGCCGCCACAGGTCACCCGAGCGGGACCAGCATGTTGCCGGTGCCGCGCACCGCGCTGGCCAGCCCGTTCATCAGCCAGATCGGCACCATCCCGGCGAACACGACGTTCGAGTAGAGCAAGGCGGCGGCCAGCGATCCGCCCTCGCCGCCGATCGCGTGATACAGCGGCCGGCCGAAAGTGACTACAACCATTGGGGCGATTGCGCTGCACCCGGCGCTCAGCACCGCGGTGTTCAGCACCAGGCGGTTGGCGTCCTCCTGCCGCCGGGCGCCGAGGAGATGCCGCCGCCGAGCGAGCCGCCCGAGATCATCTGCATCAGCATCACGACCGGAAAGACCAGCGCCGTGCCGACCGACGCATCGGTGCTAAGGCGGCTTACCCAGAACGTTCCGATCAGCCCAAAGCTCGCCCGCGCCAGCATGACTAGGACGTTGGGCCAGGCAAGTCCGAGCAGGGTGCGAAGGATCGGCGCGGTCAGCAGGCGTTGCGTCCATGCGTTATGTGCCGGCGGCGAAAGTGGCGCCGCAACCTGTCCGCCACCCGTCTGAACGGCTGGCACGGCGAGGTTCATCGTCCGCAGATCGTGAGGCGTGCCTGGCCTTCAGAACTTAAGACGATAAAACGATTATGATCAAAATCCAGAAATATTATGTTTATTATCTTCGTCATCAACCTTCATCGTTTGGGCAGCAGTCGTCGCAGGAGGCAACACGGTGGGCACATCGCAGGCGAAGCGAGCCAAAACGCACGCGCGTATCGTGCGGATCGCGTCGGCTCGATTGCGCGAGGCCGGGCTTGATGGCGTCAGCGTCGCTGATCCAATGCGCGACGCGATCCTGACCCTCGGCAGCCTGGTGGGCGCCCTGCAGCTCGCCCGCGTCGTGACGAACGAGGCGCTTTCCGCCGAGATCCTCTTAGCCGTCCGAGCAGGATTGAGCTGACTGGGCAGGGTGGCCGGACGCATTATCCGCGTCAGTCCGGCACAGCAGGGAGGCATCGCGGCTACGCACCTGAACTTCGACGCCGGTGATTGCGGGCGGGCAGAAATCTGCCTCTACTGGCTGGACTGCCGCCGATCCGCAGGCGTGCAGTTTCGGGCGTGGAGGGCAATGACATGGCTGGCTTAGTTATCAGCGGCGGTCGGATAGTGGATCCGGCGAGCGGGATGGATACCATGGCAGACGTTGCGGTGCTGGAGGGCAAGGTTGCCGCCGTCGGCACCGGGTTGGGTGGCGCTGACCGGGTGATCGATGCCACGGGGCTGGTGGTGGCGCCCGGCTTCATCGACCTGCACGCACACGGCCAGTCGATCGCCGCAGATCGCATGCAGGCCTTCGATGGGGTGACGACGACGCTCGACCTGGAAGCGGGTGTCATGCCGGTCGCCTCGTGGTATCGGCGCCAGGCGGCGCAGCAGCGGATTCTGAACTATGGCGCCTCCGCCAACTGGGCGTTCGCGCGCATCGGGGCCATGACCGCTTCCAACGAGGAGTCGTCACTGGAGGCGTTCGGCCGTGCCATGCGTGACCGTCGATGGATGGAGAACGTCGCCAGCGAAACCGAAACTGGAAGCATCCTTGACCGCCTGGCGCGCGGGCTGGAGGAGGGCGGCATCGGCATCGGCATCCTCAACGCCTACGCGCCGGGCGCCGGCGTGCAGGAGCTGACGGCGGTGTGCCAGTTGGCGGCGGCTCAGGGCGTCCCGACCTTCACCCACGTCGCCTACATGTCGCGCATCGACCCGGAAAGTGCCGCCGAGGCCTATATCCGGCTGATCGGCTATGCCGGCGCCACAGGCGCGCACATGCACATCTGCCACTTCAACAGCTCCAGCAAGACCGACGTGGAGCGTTGCGCCGCACTGGTGGCGAAGGCGCAGGCGCAGGGCCTGCCGATCACGCTGGAGGCCTATCCGTATGGAACCGGCTCCACCGTGCTGGGCGCCGCCTTCTTCAGCGATCCCGAGTTCGAGGAACGCAACGGCCTTGGCTATGATTCCGTGCAGCGGGTGACCGATGGTAGGCGGTTTCATAACCGCGAGGAATTGCTGGCGGCGCAGGCGACCGAACCCTCGACCCTGGTGCTGTGGCACATCCTAGACACCGAGAACAACGCGCGCCACCGCGAACTGCTGGACATGTCGGTGCTGTATCCCGGTGGGGCGATCGCGTCGGACGCGATGCCGTGGTCGCTGTCGAACGGCACCACCTATACCGGCGATGCTTGGCCACTGCCTGACGACGCCACCTCTCATCCGCGCTCGGCCGGCACCTTCACGCGGTTCCTGCGTCACTGGGTGCGCGAGCGCCAGGCGATCTCGCTGATCGACGGCGTGCGCAAGTGCACGCTGATCCCGGCGGATATTCTGACGCCGAGCACACCCGATATGGCCGCCAAGGGCCGGTTGCAGCTGGGCGCCGATGCCGACATTGTGGTGTTCGATCTTGAGACGCTGACCGACCGAGCGGAATTCTCGGCCATGAACCGGCCGGCGGAGGGGGTCCGGCACCTTCTGGTCGGCGGCCAGCCGGTGATCGCCGACGGGGTGATGGACGTCGCCATACGCCCCGGCCGGCCGGTGCGCCGGCCGGTCGCCTCCGGCTGAAGGTGCCCGGCCTGACAGTATCAGTCCCAATCCTGCTCGTTGCCGGCTTCCTCGGCGCGGGTAAGACCACGGTGGTCAATCACCTGCTGGCCCATGCCGAGGGCCGGCGGATCGCCGCGGTGATCAACGATTTCGGCGCCATCAACATCGACGCCGAGTTGCTCGCGGGCGCCAGCGACGGTGTCGTCAGCCTGGCCAATGGCTGCATCTGCTGCTCGTTGGAAGGCGACCTACTGCGAACGCTTGCGGCCATCCTACGGCGCAGTCCGCGCCCCGAGTATATCGTGATCGAGACCAGCGGCGTGGCCGACCCTGCGGAAATCGTGCGTAACCTGATGGATCCCGTGATCTGGCGAGAAGCGCCGCTGGAGACGGTGCTCTGTGTGGTTGACGCGACAGCGCCGGCAGCGGCGTTGAACGACGCGCTGCTCCGAGCCCAGTTGCTGGCCGCGGACGTAGTAGCCCTTAGCAAGGTTGACCTCGCGGATGCCGCCGAAGTCCGTGTGATCCGTGCCGCTATTGCGGCGATCCGACCGGCGGCGGTCGTCGTCGATGCCGTGCAAGGCAAGATGCCCC
>JAYTTA010000475.1:0-3833 GCA_043745345.1 Acetobacteraceae bacterium
CGGAAACCGGAAAGCCGGCGCGGTATACAGTCCGGCCATCATGTCGACCACGGACAACTCGAACCGCGCCGGCGGCCCGGCCGGCTCGCCGGTCAGCGACAAATATCCAGCCTCAGCCTGCATCAGATAATCGTAGCCCGGCCAATCAGCGCGCGCGCCGGTGCGGCCATAGGCGGACAGATGGGCGCAAACGATGCGCGGATTGGTTTTTTGCAACTGTGGAAAGGTGACCCCCAGGCGGGGTGCCTGATCCCCACGCAGATTATCCAGCACCGCATCGGACCCGGCGGCAAGGTCGGCGAAAACCGCCTGCCCTTCCGCGCCACGCAGATCAAGCGCGATCGAGCGCTTGTTGCGGTTGAAAGCCTGGAAAAAGTGGCTGTCATCCTCTCCCAGATGGAACGGCCCGACATGGCGGCTGACATCGCCGCCGTCACGCGGATTTTCGATCTTCAGGATTTCGGCGCCCATGTCAGCCAGCTGCATCGAGCCGAACGGGCCGGCGCCGCACTGTTCCACGGCCAGAATGCGCAACCCGGCCGGGGGAAGCATCAAGCGGGATTCCGCTCGATCAGCTGGCGGGCAATGATGATGCGCTGCATCTCGTTGGTGCCCTCGCCGATCACCAGCAGCGGCGCGTCGCGGTAGAAGCGTTCCACCGGAAAATCGGTCGAGTAGCCGTGGCCGCCATGCACCCGCAAAGCCTCGGCCGAATTCTCCATCGCCGCCTCGGTCGCGAACAGTTTGGCCATGCCGGCCTCCATGTCGCAGCGAATGCCGCGATCATAGAAATCCGCGGCGCGGCCAACCAGCAGGCGTGCGGCCTCAGTGCGGGTTACCATGTCGGCGAGCTTAAGCTGGATCGCCTGATGCTGGCCGATCGGCTTCCCGAACGTCTTTCGCAACTGGGCATATTTGACGCTTTCGTCCAACGCCGCCTGCGCCACGCCGACGCCGCGGGCGGCGACGTTGATGCGGCCGAGTTCCAGGCCGGACAGAGCGTGCTTGAGCCCAAACCCTTCGACGCCCCCGATCAGCCGGTCCGCTGGAATACAGTAGTCATCAAAGATCAGCTCGGCGCTGTCGATGCCCTTGTAGCCAAGCTTTTTCAGCTTGCGCCCGACGGTGAAGCCAAGCCCCTTCTCGGCCAGGAACATCGACATGCCCTGATGCCGCGGCTGCGCCGACAGGTCAGTCTTGACCAGTAGCGCGAAGCACTGGCCGTGAATGCCGTTGCTGATCCAGGTCTTGGTGCCGTTGACCACGTAATAATCGCCGTTCCGCTTGGCGGTCATGCGGATGGCCTGCAGGTCGGTGCCGCAATCGGGTTCGGTCAGCGCCAGCCCGCCGCGCAGCTCACCGGTCGCGAAGCGTGGCAGGAACTCCTGCCTCTGCGCCTCGGTGCCGTGCTGCGAGACGATCGCCGCCATGATGAGGTGGGAGTTGAAGATGCCGGTCAGAGACATCCACACTCGCGCGATACGCTCGACGATCTGCGCATACAGGCCACAAGGCAGCCCAAGCCCGCCATATTCGGGTGCGATCGTCGCGCCGAACATGCCGAGCGCCTTCATCCGCTCGACGATCTCGGCCGGGTAGGTATCCGATTTCTCCAGCCCATGGACTTGCATCACCACGTCACGGGCCAAAAACTGCTCAATCGTATCGAGTATGTCCGACATGCCAAACTCGGTAATGGGCTCCAAGGGTTTAGACCCTTGGCGGACTTCGGGGCGTAGCACGCGAAGGTTCCGACTGAACGCCTTCGGCCAGTTGAAATGCCTGCGGAGGGAGAGCCCAGACCTTATCTCAAGTAGCCGCCCCCTCAATCACATTTCCAAACAGCGACCAGGTCTTCCCGGTCCACTTCTGCAACTGCATCGCCCGGATCGGATGGAAGTTGGTCGGGGCGGTATTGACCTTGATGCCGGGCAGCAAGGTGCCGGGGTCGAAGTCTTTCAGGTTGGCGGCCTGCTTCATAATGTTCTCACGGGTGAAATTGCCGCCGCACTGCTTCAGGATCTGCATCATCGTCTTGGACACGCCATAGGCGAAGACATAGTTGTTATCGGTGGCATCCGCCTTCGGCATATACTTCGCCATGAACGCCCGCCACTCCGCCAACCCTGGATCGTTGGCGAACGAAGGATCGGTCGGGTCCTTGAGGTAGGCCGCGGAGATGATCCCGATACCCTTCTCCAAACCCGCCGGCTCCATCACGCCGCCGACCGAGATCGACACGTTGGTCAGGAAGTGCAACGGTTTCCAGTCGAGTTCATAAACCTTGCGAATGGTCATGGCGGCGAATTTGGGGATCGCGGCGGTCAGCAACACGTCGGCGCCCGACGCCTTCAAGGTCGCCAACTGGCTGTCGACGGTGGCATCGGTCGGCTCGAACGTGACCGCCTTGATGACGTGCTGGTCGTATTTGTCGCCGAGCACGTCCTTCACGCCGGCCGGGTAATCCTTACCGAAATCGTCGTTCTGGTACAGGATGGCCATTTTGGCCTTCGGGTTCTGACCCAGCATGTATTTCGTGTAGATCTGAGCCTCGGTGCGGTAGCTCGGCTGGTAGCCCATGGTCCAGGGGAAGTGCTGGTAGTCGCCCCATTTGTCGGCGCCGGTCGAGATCAGCAGATGCGGCACCTTCTTCTGGTTGACGTACTTATGGATGGCGCTGTTGGTCGGCGTGCCCAGCGTATTGAACAGGAACGCGACCTCGTCCTGCTCGATCAATCGGCGCGTCTGCTCGACGGTCTTGGGCGGGCTGTAGCCGTCATCGAGCGAGATGTAGTTGATCTTGCGTCCGGCGACGCCTCCCTGCTCGTTGATCATGCCGAAAAAGGCGCTCTCGAGGTCGGCAATGGTCGAGTAGGCTGAGGCAGCGCCGGAATGCGGGTTGGTGTTGCCGATCTTGATCTCGGTCTCGGTCACGCCAGGCGTCGCACTTTGGGCATCGGCTCGGGCGGAAGCGCCGGCCAGGAGCGCGGTGGTGGCGGCAAGCAGAGTGCGACGAGAGACGGTTGTGGTCATGGACGGCCTACCTTCATTATTAGTTCTCACAATTTTTTCACGCCTGCCCAACGATTGCAACATGGCTCAGCGTTCAGCCGGTTGTTCTCTCAGGATCACTCCGCCGCTTCCTCGAAGGTAACGAGGGTCTGGCCCTCCTGCACCATCTCGCCGGCGCTGCAATGCACGGTGGCGACGACCCCATCGGCCCGTGCGGTCAGGCGAAACACCGTCTTCATCGCCTCCAGCACCAGCAACAGGTCGCCGCGCGCCACCGCCATGCCGGGTTCGGCCACGACCTGCGTCACCTGGCCGGGGATCGGGGCGATCAGGCGGCCGCCGGCCTCGGCCTCCTCGTCGGTATCGGATGGGCTGGGCAGACGGAAACGGTATGTCTTTCCGTGCCGCCGCAGCGTCAGGGTTTCGCCGGTGATGGTCGCGGCGATCCTTTCCCGCGCGCCGTCCAGGATCAGGGATATTTGGCCGTCGGTGTTTCGTGAGATGGCGCCGGCGACTTCGGCGGTGCCGGACAAGATCAGCCACGCTCCGTTGGCCCGGCGCAGGCGCACGGGATAGGAGGTGTCCTCGTCGAGGAATTCCAACGCGCGTTCGGGTTCGAGATTCGGCCACCACTGGTCGCGCGCGCTCCACGGCGAATGCGGATCGTGGCCGGCTTGCGCCGTCTCCACGGCCGCCTCGTCCTCCAGCAGCAGCACCGCCAAAGCGGCGGCGGCCAGTGTTTCGGAGTCGGGCACTCCCTGCCCGGTCAGCAGCGTATCGGCATGCCGCGCGATAAACCCGGTATCGATGCCGCCGGCGAT
>JAYTTA010000476.1:0-3830 GCA_043745345.1 Acetobacteraceae bacterium
TGGTGGGTATGGGGCGGCGCTATTTCAGGCCACGGCCCCGGTTGATCACGCCGACGCCGAACTTTTGCCGAAGCACGTCGATGGCGTGCTGGGTCGCGGCCAGCCGCGGCGTCTCGCGATCCGCGAGATCGCCGAGATCGGCACCCTGACGTTCGACCAGGGGGCTGGCACCAATGCCGATCAGCCGGAATTTGGTTCCGTCCGCCTCGCGCGCCAGAAGCTCGCGTCCGGCGGCGAACAGCCGGTCGGGCAGGCAGGTGGCTCCCGGCAATCGTTGCGCCCTGGTGCGGCTGGCGAAATCCGTCGATTTGAGCTTGAGTACAACGCCGCCGGCCGCCAGGTCGTTCTCCCGCAGTCGCCGCGCAAGCTTTTCCGACAGCCTCCAGAGATGCGGTTCCAGGTCGGCCATGGAAAATATATCCTGGTCGAACGTGGTTTCCGCGCTGATCGACTTGGTCTCGCGGGTGGGATCGACCCGCCTGGCATCCTCGCCCCGCGCTCGCGCCACCAATGCCGGTCCGTCATCGCCAAGCAGTTTCCGCGAACCCGCAAGATCAAGTGCCTGGAGGTGACCAAGCCGGGTGATACCGCTTTTTTCGAGCTTCCGCGCCATCGCCGGGCCGATACCGGGCAGCAGCCGCACCGGCTCGGGCGCCAGCAGCCCGGCGGCCTCAGCGCTTCCGATTACCGCGAAACCGCGCGGCTTGTCACGGCCGGCGGCGATCTTGGCGAGCAGCCGGTTGGGCGCCAGGCCGATCGACACGGTGACGCCGACCTCCCGCTCGACGGTGGCCGCGAACCGCACCAGCATCCGGGCTGGCGGCGCGCCGTGCAGCGCATCGGTGCCGGACAGGTCGAGCGCCGCCTCGTCGATCGACAGCGGCTGCACCAGCGGGGTCAGCTTCGCCATCAGGGCGCGGATGGCACGCGCCGCCTCGGCGTATTTGGCGAAGTCGGGCCGGATCACCACGGCGTCGGGGCAGGCCTTCAGCGCCTGGAACATCGGCATCGCCGAGCGTACGCCGTTCATTCGCGCGATGTAGCACGACGCCGCCACCACGCCGCGCACGCCGCCGCCGACGATCATTGGCCTGTCTCGCAACTCCGGCCGGTCACGCTTTTCGACGCTGGCGTAGAACGCGTCGCAATCGACATGGGCGATGGCCAAGCTAAAAAGTTCGGCATGGTGCAGCAGCCGCATGCCGCCGCAGGAAAAACAACGTTTTCCACCCGGCGGTGGGATTTCGGCGCAGTCACGGCAGAGGGTTACGACCCCGCCGGCCATAGCCAGGCCGCACCGCGCACGCCGGAGCTGTCGCCGTGTCGATTCTTCAGCACCGGCGTGTCGCAGACATCGGTGAACACGTGGCGGTCGAGCAGTTTTGGCAAATGCTCATACAGATGCGCCATGTTCGACAGCCCGCCGCCGAGCACGATGGCGTCCGGGTCCAGTATGTCGATGATCACCGCGAGGCCGCGCGCCAGGCGGTCGACATGTCGGTCCAGCGCCGCCTGCGCCTGAGCGTCGCCAGCCGCAGCCAGGCCGGGCAGGTCGGCGGCCGGGCAGCCGGGTCCATCGACCGCCAGGCCGGGACCGGACAGATAGGTTTCCAGGCAGCCCGACCGGCCGCACCAGCAGGCCCGGCCGGGAAATTCCTCTGTGCTCGGCCAGGGCAGGGGGGTATGGCCCCACTCGCCGGCAATGCGGTGCCGCCCGGCCCGCACGCGCCCGTCGATGACGATACCGCCGCCGCAGCCGGTGCCGAGGATAACGCCGAATATGTTGGAGAGCCCGGCGCCGGCGCCATCGGTGGCCTCGCTCAGGGCAAAGCAGTTGGCGTCGTTCTCGATCCTGACCTCCCGATCGAGACTGCCGGAAACGTCATGGTCGAAGACGTGGCCGTTCAGCGCCAGCGAATTGGCGTTCTTGACACGGCCGGTGGCCGGGCTGATCACGCCCGGAATGCCGATCCCGACCGTGGCCGGGCCGCCGAGTTCGCCTTCGGCCTCGTGCACCAGGACAGCGATCGCCGCCAGCACATCCCCGTAGGCCAGCGGAGTCGGCACCCGGCGACGAAGCGTGAGCTCGTTGCCGGCGCCGAGCACGGCTATTTCGATCTTGGTGCCGCCCAAGTCGATTCCGATGCGATGCCTCACCATATCTGCAACATGGATGCCGAAACAGATTTGCTCAAGCTGCGGGTTGCCCCGCCACAGGGCGGCAATCACAATGGGAACATGAGTGAAACCCTGCTGGACGTGAAGGGCATGAACTGCCCGCTGCCGGTGCTGCGCGCCAACCGGGCGCTGCGCCAGATGCAGCCTGGCGAGCGTCTGCGGGTGCTGGCGACCGACCGGGCTGCGGTCGCCGATTTTCGCGCCTTCTGCCACGAGACTGGCCACGCCCTGCTCGCTTTCAGCGACGAGAACGGGGTTTTTTCGTTCGTCATCCGCCGCCGCCCCAACTCCGAACCGGCGGAGACCTGATCCTGGCCACCGCCCTCATCACCCATCTCGACTGCCTCGACCACGATACCGGCCGCGGCCATCCCGAGTGCCCGGAGCGGTTGCGCGCCGTTCTGGCCGCCCTGGCGCTGCCGGATTTCTCCGCATTGGTGCGCCTGCAGGCGCCCGAAGCGACCGTCGAGCAGCTGTCCCGCGTTCATCCGCAATCCTACGTCGAGGCGATCCTGTCGCTGCGGCCCGAACCCGGCGACCGGCTGCAGCTCGACGGGGACACAGTGATGAGCCACGGCAGTGCCCGCGCGGCCCAGCTCGCGGCCGGCGGCGCGGTGCTCGGCGTCGACGAGGTCATGCGCGGCGCTGTTAGCAACGCCTTCGTCGCGGTGCGCCCGCCCGGGCATCACGCCGAGCCGTTGCGGCCGATGGGGTTCTGCCTGTTCAACACGGCCGCGGTCGCCGCCGCCCATGCCCGCGCCGCCTGGGGCCTGGCTCGGGTCGCGGTGGTCGATTTCGACGTCCACCACGGCAACGGCACTCAGGCTATTTTCTCGTCCGAGGCCGGGTTGTTTTATGGTTCCAGCCATCAGCATCCGTGTTACCCAGGCACCGGTTTTGCGGGCGACCGCGGCGTGGCCGACAACATCTTCAACGTGCCGCTGGCGCCAGGCACCGGTGGGTCGGAGTTTTCCGCGGGGTGGCATGATATCCTTCTCCCGGCACTCGATGCGTTCGCGCCTGAATTGCTGATCGTCTCCGCCGGCTTCGACGCGCACCGGCTCGATCCACTGGCCGAGCTGCAGCTTGACGACGCCGATTTCGCCGATATCACACGGGCGCTGACCGCCCTCGCCGCGCGTCACTGCGTCGGCCGGGTGGTGTCGGTGCTGGAAGGCGGCTACGACCTTGGCGCATTGGCGTCCGCCTCGGCGGCGCATGTCCGCGTCCTGATGCAGGCCGGCTGAGGTCTTGACGCCGGAACCGCAGAAGGTTCGTTACGATTGATCGACCGTACAGGAGAGATTTCCCGATGGCGGACGCCAAACCCTCGCAGCCGGACAAGGTCGCATCCTTGTCGTTCGAGGACGCGCTGGCCGAACTCGAGTTGATCGTGCGCGGCCTGGAGGGCGGCCAGCAGAAACTGGAAAGCGCCATCGGCGCCTATGAGCGCGGTGCTGCGCTGCGCCGGCACTGCGAGGCCAAGCTGGCGGAGGCCGAGGCGCGGGTCGCCGCCATCGTCCAGCACGAGGACGGCACCCTGACAACGCGCGGAGTGGAATAGACATGTCTCTTTCGAAGACTCCTTTGCTGGACGTGGTTCGTGTGCCGTCGGAGATGCGCAATTTCTCGGGTTCGCAGTTGCGTCAGTT